>NZ_JASPJI010000007.1:0-124537 GCF_030232285.1 Corynebacterium sp. MSK047
CCACTACATCTTGCGGTGCTTGATCCACTCCGGACAGCTGCAGGGGAAGATCAACGCACTCTAAAAACGGAAGAGCCCGTAAAGGAGCAGGATTTCCAATCCCAAGAGTTCGGCTGTGGAATCACACTTTTCGAAAACAGTATCGTTGCCCAGCCCTCCTTGTAGGAATGAAAGACGCCCCGCCAGCGAGCTGTTCGGAATTTCCGAACAGCTCAAACCAGCGGGGCAAAGATTCTTGATTTATGTCTCGGTCGGTGGATTCCGGGCTGTCGGTAGCGCCTGCGAATCTCCCAATCCATCGCTGTCTCGCCAGCAAGGTGACGCTCGACAACTTCCTTTTTGATCTCGAACGAGTACTGCTGCTTCGTCGGCTTCTCCAGGGGACATAGCCTGCCACGCAGCACAAACCGACGGTAGAGACTCTGCACGGCGTGTCTGGAGACCCCGAGGGAATTGGCAGCTGTTTGCACCCCATGCCCTGCTCGAAACACTCCACTAACTGTTCACGCTGCTGCTCACTTAGCGAACTTCGTGCTCTCAAAGAAAACTACTCCCCACTAGTCGGTAACTGATTTCTCAGTCCAACTAATGGGGAGCAGTTCACCAAATGTGACGGGGTTGATGATTGGAGTTAGTGATTACTGCGGTGAAGACTGCCCAGACTAGGTAAAGGTCTTAGCTGTTTCTACCAAATGCCACTTCCCTGTGTCATCACTAAGGTGCAACTCCGGTTTAATCCACTCCTTTTCGTTCAGTTTATAAAGCTCCTCATCTAAGAAGAGACCAAAATCTACACCATCAAAGCTACTTGTAATATAGTCCATTTTTTGCCAACCAGGTTCATTGATTCGCACAGGAATCTGCCACTGCAAATCCCGGCCCCGGTATCGAATCAAAACAGCATCGCCGTCAGATCCGATAAAAGCAGCATGGTCAGCATCGACATGGGGATCTGCCTCAAGAGCACCGATAAATTTTTGTGCAAACCCCATACTATTTACACCTCGACGTATTGGTGGGGTAGGCAGTAATAACGTGGTGGCCATGTTCGGCGACAAAGATTGATGGTTCAAGTGTCTTTACAATTATCCCTCGGATCTTATCAACTAAGTAAATTTGAGCGGACGCGCAAAACTTACCATCACGATTCTGACTTGAAGGTTCAACTCTCTTTGACCACGTAGTGTTCTCCAGTGCAGCATCAATCGCAATCCGGATTAGTGAATCCCCGTCCTTTCCTTCAATGTCTGCGAGCGTTGACCATTCAGGATGATTCTGTCGAATGTGCTTTAATCCGTGATGAGCATCTCCACAGCGCAACGTGATTTCATTTGCGTGCATGAAGTCTTGCGGCGTTCCTAAATCAACATACTTCCAGCTTGCTACCGTTTTGAATGTGTCGGTTGCTGGACCACACGCTGCAAATGGAGGAAGCCCCGAATCGGGGTTCCACGACATGGGTACAGAGTTCAACGGATTCTCGTTGGGAATATCTGGCTTAATTCGCCATTCGAGAACCCCTTGCTTAGCGAGTTCTTCAATACTTTCAGCATGTGCAGGTGAGGGTAACTGCACCAGACATAGAGATGCTACCCCAATCCCGGCCAACAACCTGTTGACAAGACTTTGAATCTTCTTCTGCATAAAGAATCCCTTTGGACAACCTATAGACAATCCAGGTACACAATTAAGTTAACGCATTAAAACACTATGTTTCCAGCCATTCGACTGCCGGGGTAGCCGGATGGCTACCCTATTATTTGCAGCCTGCCCAGTCGTCAGCAGGTCCGGCCGAATCTGACATGGTCGGCACGTTGATATCATTTGTGCACGTAACCTTCACCAAACGGAACGTGGTCATCACCGCCTGCTTAATTTCTTCAGGATGTGCTGGTGGTACGGGCAAGACGACTTCGTCCCTCACAAAGATCGGTGGCGACACCCTCACAATTATCGTGATACCCATTTGCCGATGGTATTGATTCTTTGGATCAATATGCAGGAACTAACCTACAAAGCAATCTCTACAGCATTGGATGCAAACCGAATTATCTCTTTTAATTCGCGATGTGACTTTTCGATAATCCTTTCATCTATTGCCACAAAGTACGTAGGGCTACCCTCTGGCTCGCCTTCAGCAGCACCAATCATCCACGAGTCATTAGAGAAATATGCGTAATCAGCAATCTGATCCACATTTTTCCCGGCACGATCTGCACCGTGCCGAAGTTGTGCTGCCAACAGTCGCTCAACTGCCAGGTCACGCTTAAAACAGCCAAGACGGTTTCCGCTTCACCAGCAGCCGTTCAGTGTGCAGCAAATGCATTCTGGTGAAGCGGAAGCCGTCCTTTTGCAGCATGCATCCAACTGGGCTCTGGCCAATTGGCATCATCAACAAACGAAGCCCGCTGCTACAGGTTATCCACCGCGTACTGAGCTTCCTCCGGAGTGAACTGCTCGCCGTATTCCGACGTCAGCTGCTCGTAAATCGCATCCGGGGACATTGCCATCGAGTTCTGGTAGATTCGCGCCTTTTCCAGTGCGTTCTTATTCCAGTCCGCTTCGAGGTTTTCCATTGCATACTGGGCAGCCTCCGGTGAGAACTTCTCGCCATACTCCGAGGTCAGCTGGTCATAGATACCGGCCTTCGACATGTGCATACGATTTGCGTAAATCTCTGCCTTGCGGAGAGCATTCTTGTGCTCGGTCGGAACCTTCTCATCCTGCTTTTCCTGCTTCTCTGTACCGTCCCTCTCATCGACAGCAGCCCCAAGGTCCTCAGCGAAATCGGCATTCTCAACAGAGCCAGAATCAGCCACAACTGCAGTATCCGAACCAAAGAGAGATGCAGCTTCAGAATCGCCGCCCGAATCGGCATCGCCTCCACCGGTCAAGCTAGCCGCCACAGCGAGGACCACAACAGCACCCGCGGCGATACCGCCCCATTTGAAGCAGCCACCCTTCTTCTTTTCTTTCGGCGCCGGAGGCACCTGCCCAGTTGCCGACAGACCCTGCGGGTAGGACTGTTGACCGAGCGGATCCTGCGGGTTGTGTTGGTAAGACTGCTGCCCCAGCGAATCCTGCGAATTCTGGGACCCATACGACCCCTCGGAGACATACGCCCCCTCGGGGCCATACGGGTTCTGTGGGCTCTGCGGGTTCTAGGGGAAAGTGGAATCGGACATCGTAAGAAGCCTCCTGCGTAGAAGTTGCAATAAACGAACAGCTCTCTGCCGTCAGTTCGAACTACCTCAGGAACCCCGGATTCAATTTCCCGCCACTACACAAATATTTTCGATTACCAGCCCCAATCCGCGCAGACACCCACAAAGATTTTATTTTCCACCCCACCGTCCATATAATGAGATACCAATCCCGTATAGCAAGACTGGTTTAGTTTCTACGCACACCACTACGTATCATCTGCCAGCCTTTGCTCCCGGCTTTGCGCACTGCCCACCAGCAGCTCTCGCCGCGGTCGAGTTTTCTCAAAGTACAAAGTACTCAGTACTCAACACGGTACTCAGTACTCAACACGTTTTGGACTGTCATCATGCCTGCTGCGAATTCTTCTTCTAGCTCCTCCGACCACACTGCGAACGCGAACTCCACTAAGGCGCCGCTTCACGCAGTACCGGAGGACACCGCCCCCACAGATCCGTCGACCATCACCGATGCAGAAATCTTCGAGGCGCACCGAGGCGGCAAACTCCGCTCGCACTCGACCATGAAGCTCGAGACGATTCGCGACCTCTCCATCGGCTACACGCCAGGCGTCGCTCGCGTCTGTGAGGCCATCCACGAAGATCCGGCTCTGGCCCGCACCTACACCTGGACCGGCCAGAACGTCGCAGTAATCTCCGACGGCACCGCGGTGCTTGGCCTTGGCGACATCGGACCCAAGGCCGCGCTACCGGTGATGGAAGGAAAAGCCCAGCTCTTCGAGCAGTTCGCTGGCATCTCCGCTGTGCCAATCGTCCTGGATACCCTCGACACGGAGGAAATCATCCAGACGGTCAAGGCGCTGGCACCGTCGTTTGGCGGAGTGAACCTCGAAGACATCTCCGCGCCCCGCTGCTTCGAGATCGAGCAGCGTCTCGACCAAGAACTCGACATCCCTATCTTCCACGACGACCAGCACGGCACCGCCATCGTCATCGCCGCCGGCCTGATCAACGCCTGCAAGCTGACCGGCCGCAGCTTCCAGGATCTCCGTATGGTCATCTCCGGCGCTGGTGCTGCTGGTGTCGCTGCGACGAAGATGCTGCTGTCCGCTGGCGTGTCCGACATCGTCGTCGTCGATTCGCGCGGCATCATCCACCCGGACCGCGAGCCACTGAGCGACATCAAGCAGTGGGTCGCCGGCATGACTAACCCACGCGGTATCACCGGCTCGATCAACGATGCGCTTGTCGACGCTAACGTGTTCATCGGCGTCTCTGCCGGCCGTATCGGCGAGGATGCGATTAGCCAGATGGCTGCTGACCCGATTCTGTTCTCGCTGGCCAACCCGATTCCGGAGATTCCGATGGAAGTCGCCCGCAAGTACGGAGCCGTGGTAGCCACCGGTCGCTCGGATCATCCGAACCAGATTAATAATGTGCTGGCCTTCCCGGGTCTGTTCCGTGGCGCACTGGAGGCGGGCGCCAAGCGGATCACCGAGGCCATGAAGCTGGCTGCTACTCAGGCCATTGCAAATGTTGGCGTAGAAGACCTGAGTGCCGACCGCATTATCCCGTCGGCGCTGGATTCGCGCGTCATGCCGGCCGTGGCGAAGGCTGTCCGCGATGCTGCGCTGAGCGCCCCGGCCTCCGGCGCGGTCGGCCCGCTCGACGTCACTGGCAATGGCTTTGCTGCAGCTGAAGCGAACTAGAAAACCGGCGCTGACTATTCCCCGGGAAGTCTGAAAAGTGTGCGGTTTTCCTGCACCAGCCTAAGACGCAGCTGAATAGGGGTACCGAATTTAAGGTATTCCTGTGCCTAGGTAACATATTCAGATATGAAAAGACCCATCGCATTGGCGGCTGCCACGCTGACTGCGACCTTGTTCTTAGGGCTTACAGGCTGCGTCACCAATGACGAAAGCGGTAACCCCGAGGGCTGGTCAGAGATCAAACCGGCAGCGGTCCCCGAACTGGCGAAACAGGTCCCAGCAGATCTTCGTAAGCGCGAAGTATTGCGCATCGGCACCAACCCAACATTCGCCCCGGCAGAGTTTAAGGATTCCGCCGGTTCCATCATCGGATTCGACATTGACCTCATGCGGGCCATGGCCAGCGTCCTGGATCTGCGGCTGGAAATCCAAGAACAGGATTTCGCACTGATTCTGCCGGCCCTGTCGGCCGGCGCAGTTGATGTTGGTGCCTCCGGCTTCACCTCAAACGAGGAGCGCCGCAAGACCTACGACTTCGTCGACTACCTGGATACCGGCCTGCAGTGGGCACGTCGCCCGGGCAGCGACGCCAGCTCCGACAACTACTGTGGCAAAACTGTCGCTGTTCAGCGCAATACCGTCGCTGACATGGAGGACCTGCCGGTAAAGAATCAGGATTGTCTGGATCGCGGTTTGCCACCAGTTAACAAGTTGGCCTACCAGGATGCTGGTACCGCAGCTACCACCGTGGTGCTGGGGCGTGCTGACGCGCTGGCAGCTGACTCACCAGTCAGTGCCTACGCGGTCAATCGTTCTGAGGGCAAACTCGAGCTTGCCGGAGATATCTACGATGGTGCCCCGTTCGGCTTCGCTATTCCGAAGGATTCAGAACTTGGCCCAGTGCTGCAGCAGGCACTGCAGTACCTCATCGACAACGGCCAGTACAAGCAAATCCTGACCACATGGGGTTTGGAAGACGGTGCTTTGGAACGCGCCACTATTAACGGAGAGGAACTTTAAGTGAGCGACTCATCTGCGTCTGGCGCCCGCTACGAGGCCACACAGGCGGAACTCAACGAAGAAATTAAGGCCAAACCGCTGCCGCACCCGGGTCGCTGGATCACCGCAGCAGTGCTGCTGGTGCTCTTCCTGTGGTTCATCATCGGTGCCGCCCGTAACGAGGCCTACCACTGGGATGTTTACTTCCAGTACCTGTTCGACACACGAATCGCCGCTGCCGCTGGCTGGACCATTGCACTGACTGTCCTAGCCATGCTCATCGGTATCGTCGGCGGTGCCATCGTCGCCGTACTCCGAATGTCGGACAACCCCGTGCTGTCCACTGTTGCTTGGTTCTACCTGTGGGTTTTCCGAGGAACTCCGGTCTACGTGCAGCTGGTCTTTTGGGGCCTCCTCGGCACTATCTACTCGACGATTGACCTGGGCGTTGCCGAGGTTGATCTCAGCACTGTCCTGTCCAATACCTTTGTGTTGGCGTTCGTCGGTCTCGGCTTGAATGAGTCCGCATACATGGCTGAAATTGTCCGTGCCGGCATTCAAGCTGTCCCAGAGGGCCAGACCGAAGCATCGAAGGCACTGGGTATGAGCTGGTGGCAGACTGTCCGCCGCACCATCCTGCCGCAGGCTATGCGCATCATCATCCCGCCGACGGGCAACGAGTTCATCTCCCTACTGAAGACCACTTCGCTGGTCATCGCAGTGCCGTTCTCGCTGGAGCTCTACGGCCGCTCCACGGACATCGCCAATGCGCTGTTCCTGCCGGTGCCGATGCTGCTTGTCGCGGCCACCTGGTACTTGGTCATCACATCGATTCTGATGGTCGGACAGTTCTACCTTGAGCGCTACTTCGCCCGCGGCGCTACCCGTCAGCTCACCGCCCGCCAGCTGGCCGCGCTTGCCGACGCCGAAGGTGTGCCGCTTGCAAATGCTCGCGTTGTCGATAAGGACGAAGAGCACTTCTACCGAGAGGATCCGCAGTAAATGACTACCAAAGATTTGATGGTTGAGGCGCAAAAGGTTCGGAAGAACTTCGGCCGTCTCGAGGTCCTCAAGGGCATCGACCTGGAAGTTCCACGCGGTACGGTTACCTGCCTCATTGGTCCTTCGGGCTCCGGTAAGTCCACGCTGCTGCGCTGTATCAACCACCTGGAGAAGGTCAATGCCGGCCGTCTCTACGTCGACGGTTCCCTGATTGGCTACCGCGAAAAGAACGGCAGCCTCTACGAGATTTCCGCCGCAGAAGCTGCCCGTCAGCGTCGCGATATCGGTATGGTTTTCCAGAACTTCAACCTGTTCCCGCACCGCACGGTGCTGGGAAATATTACTGAGGCACCAGTGCTGGTAAAGGGTGTCTCTCAGGAGCAGGCTGAAAAGCGTGCCATGGAGCTGCTGGAGACTGTTGGTCTGGCGCACAAGGCCGATGCCTACCCTGTTCAGCTCTCGGGCGGTCAGCAGCAGCGTGTTGCCATTGCTCGAGCCCTGGCCATGGAGCCGAAGCTAATGCTCTTCGATGAGCCGACTTCCGCTCTTGACCCCGAGCTCGTCGGTGAGGTTCTCAACGTCATGCGTGGTCTGGCCGATAAGGGCATGACCATGGTCGTCGTGACGCACGAGATGGGCTTTGCCCGCGAAGTCGCCGACCAGGTCGTGTTTATGGCTGACGGCGTGGTCGTGGAGAAAGGCACCCCGGATGAGGTGCTGGGTAATCCGCAGCACGAGCGCACCCGCAACTTCCTGTCTTCGCTGTTGAAGTAACAGCAAGGAGAGGCTGGCAAGCGGAACAGCAAGCCTAAGCGCCAAAAGTTGCGGAGATTCCGCGAAACATAGTGACTGCCGCGCCGGTAGTCGCCAGAATGACCGCGAGTTTTCTAGCTTGCACAATGGGCACTCGTCGAGAAACGCGGGTGCCCAAAAATATACCCACAATCATGGCAATCAAACACAGCGGCCAGAGCACAACCGGTGTGGTGGCGAAGACAGATACGTCACCGCTGACTTCCTTGAACAGCAAGGACAACGCGCCGGAAACAAAGAAGAGCGGTTGCAGGGTGGCCGCAAAGGTCTGCGCTGGCCAACGGGAAGCCTGCGCGTAAACGGTAATGGCAGGTCCTGCAATGCCGGCCAGGGTATTCATAAAACCGCCGGCAACACCAGAGGCGACGGCGTACTGTGGACCGTCGACACGCATGCGCTGAGGCATAAACGATGTCACCAGCAGCGCAAGTAGCACGAGCCCGCCGACCAACACCTGGAGCGGCCCGCTGGGCGTGTTGTGAACCACCCAAGCGCCGGGCAGTGCGCCGAGAGCCATCACCGGGCCAATCAGCCAGAATTTCTTCCAATCGACGTTTTCTCGCACCGAGATGGTCTGCATGATCGCATTGACCGATGCGAGCACGTTAATAATCAAAATTCCTGCTACGGGACCTGCAACCAGTGAGAGGACCGGACCTCCCAACAGTCCGAGTCCCATACCGGCTATTCGCTGCATCAGGGCCCCGATGAAAATCGTTGCCACGATAAAGACAAAAGCCCACACTGATAACTCCATGGGAGGGAGTTTACAGCGTGGGCTTTTTGGCTATTCGACGGGCGGGGTCGCCGAGGATCCGTCGTAAAGCGGAAACGTTAGCAGACTAGATGACGCCCTGAGCCAGCATTGCGTTAGCGACCTTCTTGAAGCCTGCGATGTTGGCACCGAGCACGTAGTTACCCTCGTGATCGTACTCAGCGGCGGTGGTTTCGCAGTTCTTGAAGATGTTGGTCATGATGCGCTTCAGGCGCTCATCGGTGTAGGAGAAGGACCAGGAATCGCGGGTAGCGTTCTGCTGCATCTCCAGAGCGGAGGTTGCAACACCGCCAGCGTTGGCAGCCTTGCCCGGCGCAAAGTGGACACCGTTGGCCTTGAAGACCTCGATAGCCTCCGGAGTGGACGGCATGTTTGCGCCCTCAGCAACGAAGCGGCAGCCGTTGTCGACCAGCAGCTTGGCGGACTCGCCATTGAGCTCATTCTGAGTTGCACACGGCAGTGCGACATCAGCCTTGAGCTCCCAGATGTTGCCACCCTCGTGGAACTCAGCGCCCTCAGCCTCAGCGACGTACTCGGAGACGCGAGCACGACGAACTTCCTTGATCTCCTTCAGCAGCTCGACGTCGACACCGTTCGGAGTGGAGACATAACCGGAGGAGTCAGAGAAACCGACGACGGTAGCGCCGAGCTCCTGAGCCTTCCTAATGGCGTAGATGGCGACGTTACCGGAACCGGAAACGATGACCTTGGCACCGTTGATGTCGGCACCGTTGGCCTTCATCATCTCTTCAGTGAAGTAGACACAGCCGTAACCGGTGGCCTCGGTACGAACCAGGGAACCGCCCCAGGTCAGGCCCTTACCGGTGAGAACGCCGGACTCGTGCTGGTTGGCCATACGGCGGTACTGACCGAACAGGTAGCCAATCTCGCGGCCGCCGACGCCGATGTCACCGGCCGGGACGTCACGGTACTCACCGATGTGGCGGTGCAGCTCTGTCATGAACGACTGGCAGAAGCGCATGATTTCCAGCTCGGACTTGCCCTTCGGATCAAAGTCGGAGCCACCCTTGCCGCCACCGATCGGCAGGCCGGTCAGGGAGTTCTTGAAGATCTGCTCGAAGCCCAGGAACTTAATGATGCCGAGGTTCACGCTCGGGTGGAAGCGCAGACCGCCCTTGTACGGGCCCAGCACAGAGTTGAACTGAACACGGAAGCCACGGTTGACCTGGACCTGCCCCTGGTCGTCGACCCACGGCACGCGGAAAATAATCTGACGCTCCGGCTCACACAGACGCTGAACCAAGCCGTAGTCACCGTAGTGTGGGTCCTTTTCCAGGACGACCTTCAGCGACTCCAGAACTTCTGCCACTGCCTGGTGGAACTCCGGCTCACCGGCGTTTCGGGTGAGAATCTGGTCATAGAGTCCCGAAACCTTCTGCTCGATATTCAAAATAAACCTCTCTGCGAAACCATTATGGCGCCCACGAAGAACAAACCGTCAGCGGTTGTAAACCACTTCCCGGTTGCCGTAACTCGGTGGCACAGGTTGTGTGCACAAGGACTGGGCAACTGTAGATATTGAAGCGGACATAATTATACAACGGCATATTGCTGGGAAAACTCGTAGCGATTTGCGCTACACCCGTTGGCCAAGCCAATCACTGACTCTGTGGAGGCTTACACTTTTCACGAATTAGGTAGGAAATTACCTAAATACGGCAACATTCCAGGGATACGTCGCAACAGATTCGAGCATTTCGTCGAACTCACGCAGCACTGGGTCCGGGGGCAATTCTGCACGCGGAGTCAGTAGCTCAGAGAGGTCCATAGCGAGTTCATTGAGAGAACCACCGTGCTGATCGAAGCTCAAGAGATAACGGAATACCTTCCTATCCCCCAACGGCTCCTTCGGGTTCTCACGCTCCCACTGCTCCACCAACTGCGCGTCCGTGTCCGCCGACGCCACCGAAACATCCACGTCACTAACTCGCCCGGCGCGGTCAAACTCACTCAACTTGGTACGAAATGCCTCGGCCAGCGCCTCCGATTCGGTCGGCTTCACCAGGCAGTGAAAAACAATCTTCGACATAACTTCACAGGCTAAGCCACGCGAGACGGCCAGACAATAGCTAACCGTCGTCAAGCCCTTGTCCCCCTACGTTGGCGCGCCGACCGCCAGCAAAGACGTAGTGTTGGACTTATGCAGGCTTTCAGCAATCCCCTCATCACGCTTGCCGACGGCACGGTGAAGCAAGTTAATCCTTTTTCCGGTACCCAGGTGTGGACAGTCCCAGGTCGTGGAAATCGGCCGTTGGGAATTAAGCACACGGATCCGCAGCCATTGAGCGAGGAGGATTTTGGATCCCGCGACTCCTTTGGCTGGAACAACCTGCTGCAAACCCCGCCGGAGAAGGCCCGTGTTGTCCTCGACGAATCGGTATTCGGCGGCTACAGCACGGTGACCGGAGTACTGCCCGACCAGCTCTTCGACACCACTGCGGAGTTCCGCCGCGTGCCCAACCTGTTCGAGATCGTCTCCTATGACTATTGGTCGGAAAACTACGGCTTCGAGCCCGACCGCGAAACTCAGCAACGCATGGAGGCCTACCTCGATGACCCGAAGGGCCGCGAGCACGTGCTCAACATCATTCGCACGCGCTACCGCGCCGCTGGACGCAGTGAAGAGGAAATCAGCGCGCTTTCCGACGAGGAATTGCTGCGCCGCGCCCCAAGCTATTTCGCCGGCGGCCACGATGTGATTGTTGCCCGTCGCCACTTTGTCGACGGCGCTACTCACGATAATCAGCTGGCTTCTTCTGGCACATTGAGCGTTGCCGAGCACCGCGCACTTATTGCGTTTACCGTCGAGTCGATTGCTGACCTGTACCGACGTAACCGCTACGTGCGTTATGTGGCCGCTTTCCAAAACTGGCTGAAACCGGCAGGCGCAAGCTTCGATCACTTGCACAAGCAGCTTGTGGCCATCGATGAGCACGGTGAGCAGCTCAAGCGCGAAGTGCAGGCGGTGCGCAAGAACCCGAATATCTACAACGAATACGCAGTGGACTATGCGGCCCGCCACAACCTGGTTATCGCTGAAAACGAGCACGCGGTGGCTTTCGCAGGATTCGGACACCGCTACCCGACGCTGGAGATCTTCTCGAAGTCGGATGTCTGCGAACCGTGGCTGCAAACCCGGGCTGAGATAGACGCAATGTCGGACCTGATTCACGCATGTCATGCCGCTGCCGGGCCCACCATTCCGTGTAACGAGGAATGGCACCACCGCCCTGTCGATTTGGATGCCCGCATGCCGTGGCGCGTAATGATTAAGTGGCGCACCTCAAATTTGGCCGGTTTTGAAGGTGGCACCAAGATTTATCTGAACACCATCTCCCCATGGGATCTGCGCGACCGCGTTGTCCCGGAGATGTACCGTTTACGGGAGACCGGAAAAATCTCGGACAGCATTCACATTGCGACCGAGTGCCAGTGCCAGCCCAACTCGCTGAAATACAACCCGCTCGTTGAAGACGGATCGCGGCTGTAGGTCTCTGGCACAGAGTAGAGAGAGAAGTTAGGAGTCTTAGACCAGGTGAGCAACAATGAAGCACGACTGAGCCGCATTCGCGACCTCATCGCCACCCATCGAGTGCCATTGGACCGGCAGTGGGAAATCTACCGCTACCTGCACCAGCACCCGGAGCTATCTCAGGCGGAGGAGAACACTGCCGCGTATCTGGCCGGTGCTCTTCGCGACATGGGCACTTACACAGTGCATGAGGGAATCGGCGGTCACGGCCTCGTTGGTGTCATGGAAAATGGCCCCGGCCCTACCGTGCTGTTCCGCGCTGATATCGATGCGCTTCCCGTTTTCGAGGAAACAGGTGTGGACTTCGCTTCCTCTGCCACCGGTACCGCCCGCGATGGTTCTGCCACCGCCGTCATGCACGCCTGTGGCCATGACATGCACATGACGGCCGGTCTTGGTCTGGCTAGCCTGATGGCAGCAACTAAGTCTGAGTGGTCGGGTACTTTCATTGCCCTGTTCCAGCCCGCCGAGGAACTGGCCTGTGGTGCACAGGCCATGATTGACGACGGCCTGGCAGACCTCATCCCCACCCCAGATGTGTGCTTCGGCCAGCACATTGTTCCCGGCCCCGCAGGTCAGGTAATGACTATGCCCGGCCCGGCACTTGCTGGCTGTGACACCATTAGCATCACGCTGACAGGTCGCTCCGCACATGGATCTATGCCGCACAACGCCATTGACCCGACGTACTTGGCTGCCGCAATCGTTCTGCGCTTGCAAGGAATTGTGGGGCGCGAGATTCCTCCCCACGAGTTTGGTGTTTTGTCCGTCGGCACGCTGCAGTCCGGCAATTCGAATAACACAATCCCCGGTCAGGCCAAGATTGTGCTGAATATTCGCTACTACTCCAACGATGTGCGCGCGAAGCTCATTGCGGGCATTGAGCGCGTTGTTCGTGGCGAGTGCCTGGCTTCCGGCACTGAGGTTGAGCCTGTGATTGAGTACTCCGATCACGGCGAAGTCACTGACAATGATCCGGAGGCGTTTGCCACGATTCGCCCGGTCATGGACGCTGTGCTCGGCGACGATTCCACCGATGCTGTGCCGTGGACCGCATCGGAGGACTTCTCAGACCTGCCGCGTGGACTGAACTGCCCATATGTCTACTGGACCGTTGGCGCCACACCTCGGGATACGTGGGAAGCCGCCGTTGCTGCCGACCGCGTGGTCGAAGACGTATCGTCGAATCACATGCCGACATTCCTGCCGGACTTCGAGCCGACGGCTACCTCCGCGACTTCTGCCGCCGCTGCCGCCGTACTGTCCTACTTGGCAAAGTAAGAGCTGCGTGCCGGCCGCTTGCCACCGCGCACCGCGCCAAAAAAGACAGCTCAGTTTTCGGGTTGTCAGTTTTGCTACTTAACCCCCAGGTCGAAAGGCTCCAAGCAAAAAGCCGGTAAGCCCCAAAAGGGCTTACCGGCTTTTCCTAACGCGCCAGAGAGCTAGCGAGCGTCCTCGCCAATAACGTGGACGTGAATCATGTTGGTATTGCCCTCATTTCCTGGAGGGGTACCAGCAACAACGACCAGCGTGTCGCCAGCGTTGTAGTTTTCCATGGTCAAGAGCTGCTCATCGATGACCTGCATGATCTCATCCGTGCTGTTAACCTCGCGCACCAAGAAGGTCTCCGCACCCCACGTCAGCGCAAGCTGCGAACGAACCTGCTGATTCGGAGTGAATACCAGCAGCGGCAGGCGAGAGTGCAAGCGTGCCACACGGCGAGCGGTATCACCCGAGGTGGTGAAAGCAACCATAGCGCGGGCATTCAAGCGCTCACCGATATCGCGAGCTGCGTAGGAAATCACACCACGCTTCGTGCGAGGCATGTGGGTCAGCGCAGGAACTTCCCCCTCGCGCTCAGCGGCGGTGACGATGCGAGCCATGGTCTTAACCGTGGACTGCGGGTACTTACCAACCGAGGTCTCACCCGAGAGCATCACGGCATCTGCGCCATCGAGCACAGCGTTGGCCACGTCGGAGGCCTCCGCACGAGTCGGGCGCGAGTTCGAAATCATGGAGTCGAGCATCTGGGTGGCGACGATGACCGGCTTGGCGTTCTCGCGGGCAATCTGAATAGCGCGCTTCTGAACCAGCGGAACATCTTCCAACGGCACCTCAACACCAAGGTCACCACGGGCGACCATCACGGCATCGAAGGCCAGGATGATGGCCTCGAGAGACTCGACTGCCTCTGGCTTCTCCAGCTTGGCGATAATCGGGACACGACGGCCAACCTCATCCATGACCGCATGGACCAGTTCGACGTCGGAAGGCGAACGGACGAAGGACAGCGCGATGAAGTCGACTCCCAGCTTCAGAGCGAAGCGCAGGTCGGCGATATCCTTCTCTGACAGAGCCGGCACCGAGATGTTCATCCCCGGCAGGGAAACACCCTTGTTGTTCGAGACCGGACCGCCCTCGATGACACGGCACACCACATCGTTGCCATCTACCTCGATGCACTCCAGGCCCACCTTGCCGTCGTCGACAAGCAGGCGATCGCCCGGACGGGCATCGTCAGCGAGATTCTTGTACGTGGTGGAGACGCGGTCGTGCGTGCCTTCGACATCGTCGACGGTGATGCGGACAATCTCGCCGTCAGCCCAATACGTCGAGCCTTCCTTAAAACGACCGAGGCGAATCTTTGGTCCCTGCAAGTCGGCGAGAATACCGACGGCATGTCCCGTAGCGTCGGATGCTTCACGCACCCAGTGGTAGTTCTGAGCGTGGTCCTCATGCTCACCGTGAGAGAAATTCAGACGGGCAACATCCATGCCGGCGTTGACCAGCCCGGTAATCCCCTCCAGCGAAGCAACTGCTGGACCGAGGGTACATACAATCTTCGTTCGTCTAAGCACGGCCTCCAGCCTAGTCCCTTAACGGGCTATGCGTCAGTTGGAAGCACTGTGAGCTTCAGCAGCCTCGCGCTCTCCCCTGACTTCAGCTGCGGTTTCGCGGCTCTTGGACCGCAGAATCCACAAAGCAATGACAGCGCAGAAAAAGACCACGAGCGACGTGATGTTATTAATACGCACACCGAATATCAGCGTTGCGTCATCGACGCGCATGAGTTCAATGAAGAAACGTCCCAAAGTGTAGGCCGCGACATAGAGTGCAAAGACGCGCCCGCCGCCCATTTTGAACTTTCGGTCCGCCCACACAATGACCAGACAGGCGAGGACGTTCCACACCATCTCGTAGAGAAACGTTGGATGCACCACGGCCAGCACTTCGCCTGTCGACGTTCCGGTGACAGGGGCAACCCGTCCAAGCTCATCAACTCGTTGGTAAATTTCCAGGCCCCACGGAAGTGACGTTGGGCCACCGTAGAGTTCCTGGTTGAACCAATTGCCCAGACGCCCAATGGCCTGTCCAAGGATGATTGCGGGTGCGGCCGCGTCAAGAACTGGCGCAAACGGCACCTTTCGCCACTTAGCGACCGCCCACGCAGCCAGCACTCCTAGCGCCACCGCTCCCCAGATGCCGAGGCCACCATTGGTGATTTTCAGTGCATCGGCGGGATTGGCGCCGGGGCCGAAGTACTTCTCCCAGTCGGTGGCGACGTGGTAGAGACGGCCGCCGATAATGCCCGCAGGAATAACCGCAATGGCAATGTCGAGGACCAACTCCGGGTCTCCACCCCTGGCCGCGTAGCGGCGCTGCATCCAGTAAATGCCGACGAGTACGCCAATCAAGATGGAAATCGCGTAACCACGCAGTGGTAGCGGCCCTAGCTGCCACACCCCCTGCGGCGGAGAGGGAATGTTGGCCAGATACGTCGTTGCAGTTTCAGCGAGAACAAGGGTGGAACTCATAAATGCGCTAGCTCTCTCCTCGTACGCCCGCGGCGAGTTCGCGGGCGAGCGTTACCAGGTCATCGGTGCTCTTCATCGCGGCCTTGATCAGTGCTGAGCCAACGATCACGCCATCTGCAAACTCGGCAATCTCGGCGGCCTGTGCCCCATTGGAGACACCCAAACCGACGCACACCGGTGTATCGGTGACCTCGCGCGTGCGGGCAACCAACTTGCCGGCGGCCGAGTCGACGCTGGCCTGGGCACCTGTGACACCCATGTGGCTGGTGGCGTAGACGAAGCCGGTCGACGCGGTGGCAGTTAGCTGCAGACGCTCGTTAGTCGATGACGGAGCCACCAGCATGATGTTGGATAGACCATTGGCCTCTGCCGCACGCTGCCATTGGCCGGCCTCCTCGGGGATGAGATCCGGGATAATGGTGCCACGACCACCAGCGGCGGCCAAGTCCTCGGCGAAACGCTCTGGACCATACTGGAGAATCGGATTCCAGTAGCTCATGACCACACAGGTACCGCCGTGCTCGGTGACTTCGCGGACCACACGCATAATCTCACGGGTGCGGAAACCCGCATCCAAAGCCACGTTGGCGGCATCCTGAATGGTTGGGCCATCCATCATCGGGTCGGAGAAAGGCAGACCAACCTCGATGATGTCGGCGCCAGCGTCGACAATCGCCTTGATGTTCTCAATCGACTTATCGGTGGTCGGGAAACCCGCTGGGTAGTAGCCGATAAATGCTGCGCGGTTTTCCTCACGGACCTTGTCAAAGACGTCACTCAGACTCATTTAGGACTCCTCCATCAGATCAAACCACTTAGCAGCGGTGTCGACATCCTTGTCACCGCGACCGGAAACATTGACGATAATCAGCGGCTTACGGCCCAGCTCTTCATTCAGATCACCGCTGATGAGTCGGGCGGCAGCCACCGCGTGTGCGGACTCGATAGCGGGCAGGATGCCCTCCATCCGAGTCAGGTCCTGGAATGCCTGCATCGCCTGGGTATCGGTCACCGGCAGGTAGGAGGCGCGATCAATATCGGCCAGGTACGAGTGCTCCGGGCCCACGCCCGGGTAATCCAGACCCGCGGAAATCGAGTGCGACTCTGTAATCTGGCCGTCCTCGTTCTGCATCAGGGCGGCGAAGGAGCCCTGGAACACACCCGGATTACCGGCGGCCGAAATCGGTGCTGCATGGCGACCGGTCTCAACACCGTCACCGCCAGCTTCAGCGCCAATAAGTCGAACCGATTCATCATCGATGAAGTGGTGGAACGCGCCGATCGCATTAGAACCGCCGCCGACACAGGCCACGACAGCGTCGGGAAGCGAGCCGGTTTCCGCAAGGATCTGCTGGCGTGCCTCGGCGCTGATGATGCGCTGGAAGTCGCGCACCATTGTTGGGAACGGGTGCGGGCCGGCTGCAGTGCCGAAGCAGTAGTAGGTGTCATCGGCGTGTGAAACCCAAAAACGCATGGCCTCATTGATTGCGTCCTTGAGAGTCTTCGAGCCAATCTCGACCTCGATAACCTCGGCACCAAGCAAACGCATGCGAGCGATATTGAGACGCTGGCGGATTGCGTCGACCTTGCCCATGTAGATACGGCAGTTAAGGCCGAGCAGCGCACAGGCAGTCGCGGTTGCGACACCGTGCTGGCCGGCACCGGTCTCGGCAATGATGTTCTTCTTGCCCATGCGCTTGGCAAGCAGAACCTGGCCCAAGACGTTATTAATCTTGTGGCTACCGGTGTGATTCAAATCCTCGCGCTTGAGCCAGACGTCAGCGCCGATATCAGCGGAGAACTTCTCCGCGTAGTACAGCGGCGAGGGACGTCCGACATAAGTACGCTGAAGCCGGTCGAGCTCATCGAGAAAATCCTGATCAACGCGGGCCTTCGCGTAGCCATCGGTGACCTCACCGATAACGGCCATCAGCGCCTCCGGCACAAACTGGCCGCCCCACTTACCCCAGTGCCCAATGGCATCTGATTCGTGGTTCGTTGTCTCCGCGATAACCTCACCCATCGTGGGCAGGCGGTCACCGCGGGCATCATGATTCTTGAAATCTTGGTCACTCACAGTTATCTATTGTGGACTATCCCCACCGGTTGCGGGGACATAAGGCCTAAGAAACTGTGGTGTGCCAGCACAACAGGTGTGACACGCAACCAAACTAGGCGCAGTTCGCAGCGCGGTACAGCTGCTTATCGCAACTGCGGTCTATCACTACTCGCTGCGGAGTGTCGGGTGGACACCGGCGGCAACGAGACGTCGGCAAGCCTCACCCGGCTTGCCCGCGGTAACCAGGCCCTCGCCCACCAGTACCGCGTCGGCGCCGTGGGAGGCGTAGTAGCGCAGTTCCTCCGGCCCCTTGACACCGGACTCTGCCACCTTCACAACATGATCCGGCAACATCGGCGCAAGGCGTTCGTACACGGAGAGATCCACGTCGAGGGTCTTTAGATTGCGGGCGTTGATGCCGAGGATCTTGGCACCAGCGGCCTCGGCACGCTCGACCTCTTCTTCGGTGTGCGCCTCAACCAGAGCGTTCATGCCAAGCGACTCGGTGCGATCCAGCAGGGATTCCAGCGTCGGCTGATCCAAAGCGGAGCACATCAGCAGCACCAGGTCGGCACCGTGTGCGCGGGCCTCATGGACCTGGTACGGAGTGACGATGAAATCCTTGCGCAGCACTGGAATGTTGACCGCGCGGCGCACGGCATCGAGGTCGGCGAGCGAACCGCGGAAGCGGCGCTCCTCAGTCAGACAGGAAATGACAGCCGCGCCACCCTGCTCGTACTCTGCCGCCAAGACCTCCGGCGAAGGGATGTCAGCCAGCTCTCCCTTCGACGGAGAGGCACGCTTGACCTCTGCAATCACCTGCACCCCGGGCTTAGCCAGTGCCGCCACGGCATCAATCGGCGACGGCGCCTTCAGCGAGAGCTCCTTGATTTCACCGTAGGAAATCTTGGCTTCCCGAGCAGCGAGATCTTCCCGCACGCCCTCAATAATCTTGTCCAGAACGTTAGCCACGGCCTTACTCCTTATCCAGATCCGTAGGATCTACACCGGCATCCAAAGCATCCCACAGAACTCGACCCGACTGTGGGTCTTCCTCCAGGTCCTCGGCGATACGCTGACGGCGTACCTCCGGGGTCTCATACGCGCTGGACTTCTGCTTCTTCACAGTACCCGGTCGACGCACCAACAATACCGCCCCGACCAGCGCCAATGCGCAGCACAGCAAGGCCAGGGATGGCCCCATCGCATGCACTTCAATCGCTGAGATCTGCGCCCAGTCTGCCACAGTCACCGCATCACTGGCGCGCTGTGAGGCGCTTCCCGACGTCAACAAATCCAGTGCCCGCTGGGAATCCACCCCGTCTTCTCCGCTGGCAAGCAGAGTCATCGGAGTCCACGACGCCGCAACTGCGAGCAGCGCCGCGAGGCCACCGACAATACGGCGCCCCAGTGAGCCCAAAATGGTGGTGGCAAACAGTGCAGCCACCATTGCCAGCGCAATCGACGTCAACTCTGGAGCCCAGACTGCGCCCACCAAATCTGTGGTCGCTGGACCGGACTTGTCATCAACAGTATCGACCGTCAGCCACGCACTACGGCTGCACAACCACATTCCCGCTGCGGCCACACCAATGAGGCCACCGGAGAGCATCGTTGTCGACTTCATCGAAAACCTAGCTCCTTTCCGCTGGGACTAGTGTCTCAGCTGCCGCGACAGCTCGCAGCACGGCCGCGGCCTTGTTGCGGGTCTCCTCATCCTCTGCCACCGGGTCAGAGTCACTGACAATTCCGCCGCCAGCCTGAACATAGACCGTATCGCCCTTCTTCACACCTGTGCGGATGGCAATTGCCTGATCGGTATTGCCCCGGAAGTCAAAGTATCCAACAGTGCCGCCGTAAACACCCCGACGCGTGTCTTCGAACTTGTCGATAATGCTCAGTGCGGAAGGCTTCGGCGCACCCGACAGCGTTCCCGCTGGGAAGGTGGCCGCGAACGCGTCGACGGCAGTGGCGTCGCTGGAAAGCTCGCCGGTGACCGTAGAGACCAGATGCATAACGTGACTGTAGCGCTCAATATGACGGAAGTCGTGCACAACTACACTGCCCGGGCGGCAGACACGTCCGAGGTCATTGCGGCCAAGATCAACGAGCATCAGATGCTCACTATTTTCCTTCTCGTCTGCCAGCAAATCAGCTTCCAGCGCATTGTCCTGTTCCACCGTGGCACCGCGCGGACGTGTGCCCGCGATGGGATTGGTGATGACCTCGCTGCCATGGACTGCCACGAGTGATTCCGGGGAGGAACCGACAATTTGGAAAGCGGTATCGGAGAAGTCCTTGGTTGGAACGTTGACCAGGAACATGTAGGGCGACGGATTGGAAACCCGCAGGATGCGGTAGATATCAAATGCTGACGCCTGCGTGTCCATCTCGAACCGCTGCGAGAGCACAATCTGGAACGCATCACCAGCTCGGATGTGGTCCTTGCAACGCTCAATACGATCCATGTGGTCGTCGGCGGCGCGCTGGCGACGAATCACCGGCTCTGGGAAGCTAATTTCCGCCGGACGCAGATCAGAGGACCCCGACAGCCGCTCCACCATCGCATTGACCCGATCACAGGCGGTGTCATACGCCTGGTCAATCCGCTCATCCGAGCCGTCCCAGTTCACTGCATTAGAAATCAGCCACAGCACACCCTCGTGGTGGTCAAAAGCAGCCAGATCCTCCACCAGCAGCTGCATGAGCTCCGGAATCTGCAAATCATTGTCAGTGGTATCCGGCAGCTGTGGCTCGATGTAGCGGACAATGTCATGCCCGAAGTAGCCAACGAGACCAGAGGTGAGCTTGGGTACCGAGGCATCGTCGGCAAGCGGAAGCTCCGTGTGCAGCAGCTCCAGCGTGCGACGCAGAGCATCCAACGGATTTCCGCCCTCTGGCGCACCCGACGGCGCATTGCCAATCCAGGTTGCCTCCCCCGCATCATCCACCGTCAGCGCAGCACGACTGCCGCAACCGATAAATGACCAGCGCGACCACGACTGCCCCACATCGGAGGACTCCAGCAAGAAAGTGCCGGGACGATCGGCCGCGAGCTTGCGGTAGGCCGACAGCGCCGTTTCGCCGTCCGCCAAAACCTTGCGAACCACGGGCACGACCCGATGGTGTGCAGCCAGTTCACGAAAGCGCTCACGCGTGGTCATGGTGATACGAGTCATAGCCGCTATTGTGCCACGCACCCGGATTGCACATCACTTAACCCCGGACTTCACCGGAGGTGGGCGCGCTTGACGACGAAATCCCCACCTCGGCAGCCGGGGTTGACTGCCTAGTCCTCGAACACGGGATGCACGTCAAAGCAGCTGTGCGAGCCAGTGTGGCATGCCGCGCCGTCCTGCACTACCTGCATCAGCACGGTATCGCCATCACAGTCCAACGCCAGCGATGTCACGGTCTGGAAATGGCCGCTGGTAAGCCCCTTAATCCAGTACTCGGACCGGGAGCGCGACCAGTAGGTGCCGCGCTTGGTAGCGATGGTATATGCCAGTGCGTGGGAATCCATCCACGCCATCATGAGCACGCGGCCAGTGGATTCCTCCTGCACAATAGCGGGAATCAAGCCGTCAGCGTTGAACTTGGCGATGTTCGCGATATCTGCTGGGAGCGTGTACTCACGCGGATCGTCGCCGGCGCCGTGAGCTGCAGCGCCCGGGGCTAGACCAGTCACTGGCGCACCTCGATTCCCTCGCGGGCCATCTCTTCCTTAACCTCAGCAATGCTGACCTCGCCGAAGTGGAAAATGGATGCGGCCAACACCGCGTTGGCGCCGGCGCGCACTGCTGGCGGGAAGTGCTCTGCCTTGCCCGCACCGCCAGAGGCAATCACCGGGACGTCGACGGCAGCGCGGACTTTCTCCAGAAGCTCCAGGTCGAAACCGTCCTTGGTGCCGTCGCCGTCCATGGAGTTCAGCAGAATCTCGCCGACCCCGAGCTCCTCGCCGCGGCGTGCCCACTCGACGGCGTCGATCCCCGCCGAGCGTGAACCACCATGCGTCGTCACCTCGAAGCCCGACGGCTGCGGCGTGCCTCCCTCGGGAACGCGGCGGGCATCCACCGACAGAACGACACACTGCGCACCGAAGCGGCGCGACAGCTCGCTGAGCAGTTCTGGACGTGCGATCGCAGCGGTATTGACACTGACCTTGTCAGCTCCGGCGCGGAGCAGCTGATCGACATCCTCGACGCTGCGCACGCCACCGCCGACCGTCAGCGGAATGAAGACCTCACTTGCGGTGCGACGCACCACGTCGAGCATGGTGCCACGGCCATCCTTGGAAGCCGTGACATCCAGGAAGGTCAGCTCATCAGCGCCCTCCTCGCCATAGCGGCGAGCCAGCTCCACCGGATCGCCGGCATCACGGAGATTCTCAAAGTTAACCCCCTTGACGACCCGCCCATTGTTGACATCCAGGCAAGGAATCACGCGTACTGCCAGAGACATAGTTTTTAAGTTCTCCTCGTGTTAGCTCAAAGTTGTGGCTCGACGGTTTGCGCAACCACCCAGCTCGGGACGTCGCCCACGGTTTAGCTCCGGAAAGTCTCCGGACGACCCAGTTGGTCAATAATCGACCGCAGCGTGGCATGAACATCTCGAGTTCCCGCCAGCACGCCTACGGAATCATGCCGCCAGGGATTGCCCGCCAAGTCTGTGACCACGCCACCAGCTTCGGAAATCTGAAGTACACCAGCTGCGTTATCCCACACATGCGGTGAGAAAGTCACGGTGCCGCCGAATGCCCCCATCGCGGTGGAACCCAAGTCCACTCCGACAGAGCCAGTAATTCGGATCGTCGGATAGCGTTCGCCCACCTTTGACAGCAGCAGTTGGCGCCACTTGCGCGGGAGTGTGCCGTCGGTACTCGCGATAACGGAGCCGAAGGCAATCGAAACCGGGCGGCCGGCCTCGGCATCGATGTTGACGCGACGGCCGTTGACGAACGTGCCGCTACCTTTAGCTGCGGTAATACGCCGGCGCAGCAGAGGCATGGAGGTAATTCCGACCACCGGCTCCCCCTCATGCATGAGCGTGAGCAGCATGGCACACAGTGGAAAGCCGTTGGAATAGTTCGTGGTGCCGTCAATCGGATCGATGACCCAGGCGGTATGTTCCTCGGGGACTTTGCCACCGAATTCTTCGCCGTAGACGGGCAGGCCAGAATACTGCGTGAGGAGCTGGCGCAAACGACGCTCAATTTCCAGGTCGGTCTCCGTCGCGAAATCTCCGCGCGGCTTCATGACAACCGGGTCCGCGCCCACCTGCTGAGTGAACAGGCCTTCAACCTCATCGAGCGCCGCTTCAGCAATAGCGAGCATCGCCCGCGGTTCCAGGGCATCCATACTTTCTAAGTCCTTCATCCGCCGTCTCAGCCGGGGTGCCGTTTGCTCGTTAACGCTTTCGCTTGACGACGTCTCCCCGGCCCGGCCACGAAAGTGTTCTCTTTAGCCGCGAGCTACTGCCAGGGCCTCTTCCAGGGTGAAACGCCCTGCGTAGAGCGCCTTACCCACAATTGCGGAGTCAACGCCCTCATCGACCAGTGTGGCAATAGCTGCAATGTCGTCCAGGCTGCTGACACCGCCGGAAGCGACGATTGGAGCATCGGTAGCAGCGGCGACCTCGCGCAGCAGTTCCACATTCGGCCCCTGCAGGGTGCCGTCCTTGGAGACGTCAGTCACCACGAAACGGGATGCACCCTGAGCATCCAGGCGCTCCAGCACCTCCCAGAGGTCACCGCCGTCGGAGACCCAGCCGCGACCGCGCAGGCGCCACTGACCATCTTCGTTAAGAACATCCAGGCCAATGGCCACGCGGTCGCCGTAGTTGGCGATAACCTCGCGGCACCACTCCGGGTTCTCCAGTGCGGCGGTGCCAATATTGACGCGGGCACAACCGGTGGCCAGCGCAGCCTCGAGCGAAGCGTTGTCACGGATACCGCCGGAGAGCTCCACCTTCACGTCGAGCTTGCCCACCACGTCGGCAAGCAGGTCGTAGTTCGAACCGCGACCGAACGCGGCGTCGAGATCGACCAGGTGGATCCACTCAGCGCCTGCGTTCTGCCAATTCATGGCAGCTTCCAGCGGTGCACCGTAGGAAGTCTCGGTTCCAGCAGCACCCTGAACAAGGCGCACAGCCTGGCCATCGGCTACGTCTACAGCGGGCAGCAGGGTCAAACTCATGGGGGCTCTACTCTCTTCGACTTTTGGGCGTTGTGACGATTGTCACCACGACGCTTGTTGCTAGTTATCTCAGTATAGGTGGTCTAGGTGGCGAAACTCCGTCACCTACCAGGTAGTGCGGTTAGGGCAGATACTACCGATTGGGCAACTACAGCGTGTCCACCCAGTTCTGCAGCAGCTTTAACCCTGCTTCACCAGACTTCTCAGGGTGGAACTGCGTGGCCCACAGCGGACCGTTTTCCACGGCTGCGATAAACCGATCGGATTCGTGGGCAGACCACGTCACCAGCGGCGGAGCGATGCGAGAATCCGTATTAAGGTCCCACTTGCGCACACCGTAGGAGTGGACGAAGTAAAAACGCTGATCTTCCAGTCCCTTAAACATCTTTGAGCCTTCCGGTACTTCAACCGTGTTCCAGCCCATGTGCGGCAGAATCGACGCCTCGAGACGCTCGACAGTACCGGGCCATTCACCACAACCCGGGGTGCCGGTGACAGCTGCGGATGCGTCGGTCTCCGCTGCGTGGATGCCGTCGGCGTACTCGACGCCGCGGTCAAAGAGCACCTGCATACCGACGCAGATTCCCATCACTGGTCGACCACCTGCGAGTCGAGAGCCGATCAGGCGCGGCCCTTGTACTCGATGCAAACCCTCCATGCATGCGACATAGGCGCCAACGCCGGGAACGAGCAGACCATCGGCCTCCATCACGGTCTTCGGATCGGCGGTCACAATAACCTCGGCACCCGTCGTAGCCACAGCGCGCTCAGCTGAACGCAAATTACCGGAGCCGTAATCAAGAATGGCAACGGTCGGGGTCTTCGTCGAAGGTGAGACTTGTTCCATAGTTGGACATTTTAAGGCGCTGGGAATCGATGTTTGCCACTTACCCCAAGAAAACTGCTTGGACAGGCAAAAGCGCTGGTATACAACTACCGAATACTTTGGTAAACTCAAGGTTAACAACAGGTTAACTAAGTTATTGATTTATCCCTAATACCCCTGATTACTTTTCACAGAGAGGCTCCGACGCCATGACTACCGCATCCGTTCTTAGTAAATCATTTGCCATTGTCCGCGAGGACCTTCACCGGCTCTATGGTGCAGCCTGCGATGCTGCGACTATCGATTCCATCCTCGACGATGTCATTGCAGAGCTGTCCAGCTCTGCGAAGGTGACTAACTTCCTCCCCGTCCTCGCCGAACGCGAGGCCACCGAACGCATCAAAGCCGCGAGCGGATGCAAGGACTTCGCCCCGCGCCAAGAGATTCTCTTTGCCGATAGCCGCGGTTCCGGCCGCAGTCAGATTGCCACTGCCCTGGCCTACCACCTGGTTGGCGACGAAGTCTTTATCCGCACTATCGGCCTCAATCCAGAGGATGGCCTGAACCCTCGCGTCGTCGCGGCTCTTCACGACCGTGGCGTGGACACCTCACGCCTCACCCAAAAGGTGATTACTCCCCGCGTTTCCCACCGCGCCGACGTTGTCGTACTCATGGGCATCGACGAGACACCAGCAGTCCCCGGCGACCGCTACGTGGAATGGGATGTCGCAGATCCGGACAATCTCGCAGACGATGAGCTCCAGTCGCTTATCGACGATATCGAAACCCGCCTGCGGGCTCTCTTCACCGAGATGGACGTCGCCGTCGCATAAACAGGCACGGCTGCCCCACGCCGGGGGTTGCATCTAATAACCAAAAAGAGTGGCTGCGCAAGAACTTGCGCAGCCACTCTTTTTCAAACGTCTCTTTGTATGTAGTTACTTCTTCTTGCGGTCCCGAACCGTCAAACGCGTCACTGCATTCTTTGCCGGGCGGGCAACACGCACAGCGGCCTCCGGCGTACGACGCTTCACGGCATCCCCCAGACGACGCAGCGTAGCGCGGGTGTTCTGGTATTCCGCCACGCGGTGCTTTCCGATGATTCGGTCGAGCACCGCACCAATGAGGCCAACTGCCAGCAGAGCTGCCGCAAAGGCAAAGACAGCCGGGTACGGACGGAGTGCAGCCGCGGCTACGGCTCCCAGAACGAACGAGCCGATACCAGTGCCCGAGTCAAAGGACATGTTCCAGAAGGCACTGGCCTCAGCAGTACGGTCACGCGGCAGGCGGGCAAACATCAGCAGCAGAGCCTCATTTTGCACTATGCCGAAGCCCGCGCCGTAGAAAATGGCCGCAACCAGCAGCAGCCAGGCCGACAGATCAAAGAGAACCACGCCGGACATCATCAGCAGGCCAATAAAACCACTGATCAATGCCGGAATCAGCAGAATTCCAGCCTCCGACTTCCGGTCGGCGTAGATTCCTGCGAAATAACGGAACACCATCTGCGCGCCACCGAGAACAGACAGCGACAGGCCAGCCACAACCGCACCGGAGACCAGATCAATTTCGCGAGCTGCCGGGGCAAGGAATGCGGAAATACCACCAAAGCCCATCGCAATCGTGCAAATTGCGAGCGCGGGAATGGCCACCAGCTTCCATGTGGCAACGTGCTCAACGGGGCTCGGCTGAGTTGCTGCAGATCCGGGCACAGGATCGCCGACGTCTTCCTTGCCGCCCTTGCCCTCCTTCGGCGCTGGCTTAATCTTCGGAATGAATAGGGCCATCACCGAGCCAACGAGCGAAATGACGGCACCCAGAATATAAACCGGAGTGTAGGAGCCAGTCTTGTCCGCGATGATGAGACCAAGCGGCAGGAAAATGAGCTCGGACAAACCAACGGCCACACCAAGCACACCGGAGGCTTTCCCCAGGAACTTCAGGGGCACAAGCTCTGCAATCAATGCGGACTCGGCGACAGTCAGCGCACCGAAGCCCATACCGCGGAGAACCGCAATGATGAGCACCAAAGCAGCATCGGTGCCAAAGATGTGCAGAATCGTCGGCAAGCCCAGAAACAAACCTGAAATCAGCATGGTCATGCCGTAGCCAAGACGGCGACACATACGTGGAGTCTGCGTTTGCGTGAGAACTGTGGCGGCCATAAAAACACCGGTGTAGGCACCGGCGAGCGAGGTTCCACCGCCATCGTCAAGAATTGCCTGCGGAATGACAGGCATGAGGAGTGACCAGCCACCGAAGGCGGCCATCACGGCGACTAGCGTAGGTACTAGTCCGGGCGCTTTCCACATGCTGTCCAGTTCGTCCAACTGCTTGCGGTCCATCACCCGGGACGCCATTTACTCCATCACTCCTATCAACCACAAAATTGCGCCGGCAAGCGCGATCACAGATAAGAGACCAAGGACAATTGTTCCGACCCTCGATCCGGATTTATAGAGTGACCACGTTCCGCCCACCAGCAGACCAGCGACAATGAACAAAAAATAAGTGCTCAGCGTCGATGCGGTAGACACCTGCGCTAAAAGCACGTCTACAGACGTTGTTACCATCGATTCCCCTAAAATGCCAGCTAAGGCGGATTTTCCGGTTTCCTACAGCGGCCGTCTACTACAGCTGCGACCTACAGAGTGCCCTTGGTCGACGGCACACCGTGGACGCGCGGGTCGTCCTCGACGGCAGCACGCAGGGCACGGGCCACAGCCTTGTACTCAGCCTCGGTGATATGGTGCGGATCGCGCCCGTAGAGACAGCGAACATGCAGCGCAATACGGGCATTTAGGGCGAAGGACTCAAAGAAGTGCTCGTTGATAACCGTTGCGTAGTGGCCACCAATAACGGCAGTCAACATCTGCTCTGGCTCGCCAGTGCCAACAAAATACGGACGGCCCGACACGTCAACCACTGCGTGCGTCAGCGTTTCGTCCATCGGAATGAAGCAGTCACCAAAGCGGCGAATACCGGACTTATCCCCCAGTGCCTGGGCAAACGCCTGCCCCATAACGATGCCGGTGTCCTCCACCGTGTGGTGCGCATCGACATCGGTGTCGCCGTTGGCGTGCACAGTCAGGTCGAAGCTGCCGTGGGAGCCGAAAGCGGTCAACATGTGGTCGAAGAACGGCAGACCGGTCGAAATATCGGTCTTGCCGGTGCCATCGAGATTCACCGAGCAGACGATGCTCGATTCGCGGGTGGCGCGCTCGACACGGCCAACGCGCTCAGTGCGCTCTGCCTCCAGATGGGCCTTATCACTGAAGTGCATAAGTCAGATCTCTCCTTGTAGTGGGATGTACCGGCAGCATTTCGCTTAAGCCAGCGCGGTCGCTGCCAATTTCTTGGCCGCCGCCAGCAGCGCATCATTTTCGCTGGGCAGACCAATAGTGGCACGCAGACGACCGGACACGCCAACATCGCGGATGAGTACTCCCTCATCCAAGAAGCTCTGCCATGCCGCCGCGGCATCGGCGAAGCGCCCGAAGAAGACGAAGTTCGAGTACGAGTCAATCACGTCGTAGCCATAGCTGTTCAGGGCGGCTACGACGCGGTCACGCTCGTCGGCAAGCTTTGCGACGGTCGACAGCGTCGCATCCGAGTGGCGGAGTGCAACCGTGGCTGCGGCCTGCGTCAACGTCGACAGGTGGTATGGCAGACGTACGAGCATCACAGCATCAATAAATGCCGGGTTAGCAACGAAGTAGCCGAGGCGGCCTCCGGCGAAGTCGAAAGCCTTGCTCATCGTGCGGGAGACAACCAGCTTCGACGGGAACTCAGCCAGCAGCGTTGTCGCCGACGGCTCCTCAGTGAACTCGGCGTAGGCCTCATCGACAATGACGATGCCCGGCGCGGCTTCAATAATGCGGCGCAGGTCAGCGAGCGTGGTCAGGTTGCCAGTCGGGTTGTTCGGAGTCGTGATGAAGATGACGTCAGGACGGTGCTCGGCAATTGCCGCGAGCGCACTATCCAGGTCGATGTCGAAGGTCTCCGGGTCGCGGTCGATGCCGATGAACTCCGTCTGCGTGCCGGACGAGAGGATCGGGTGCATCGAGTAGCTGGGCACAAAGCCCATTGCGCTGCGCCCCGGCCCGCCGAACGCCTGCAGCAGCTGCTGGAGAATCTCGTTGGAGCCGTTGGCAGCCCATACCTGGTCGACGGTGATGTCGACGCCAGTCTGGCGGGTGACATAGTCGGCGAGTGCGCTGCGCAGTGCTACTGCGTCACGGTCCGGGTAGCGGTTGAGGTCAGAGGCGACCTTCTCCACTTCTGCGACCAGGTCGGCGATGAGGTCATCGGATGGCGGATACGGGTTTTCGTTGGTGTTCAGGCGAACATCGACGTCGAGCTGCGGAGCACCGTAGGCTTCCTCGCCGCGAAGTTCGTCGCGCAGCGGCAAATCTGCCAGCGCCAACTTAGCTACCGACGGCTGTGGCTGATTCTCAGGCTGGTTGCTCATTAGTTGTTCCCCTTTTCTGCGCCATTGCCCTCAGAGCCGAGAAGCGTCTCAAAGCGGGCACGGATGGCCTCGCCGTGCGCTGGCAGTCGTTCTTCGTTGGCCAGGACTACTACGCTGTCGGCAACTTCCTTCAACGCGGCCTCGTTGTAGTCAATCATGTGGACCGACTTGAGGAAGGTGTGCGTTGACAGGCCCGAGGCGTGGCGGGCGGTGCCGGAGGTCGGCAACACGTGGTTAGAGCCGGCCGAGTAATCGCCCAGTGGCACCGGCGAGAAGCGACCGATGAAGATTGCGCCAGCGTTCGTAATACGTTCGGCATCGGCCTGCGCGTTTTCGGTGTGGATCTCCAGGTGCTCAGCGGCGTAGGCATCTGCAACCTGGACGCCGATATTCATGTCGTCGACAAGCACGATGCCAGACTGATCGCCGGTGAGCGCCTCGCGAACGCGGTCGGCGTTCATGGTGACCTCGTAGCGGTTTTCGACCTCGCGGTCGACGGTGGCGGCGAAATCGGCGTCGTCGGTGATAAGTACGCTGGCGGCCATGACGTCGTGCTCAGCCTGGGAAATCAGGTCGTAGGCGACGGAGACAGGATCAGCGGTGTTATCTGCGAGAATGGCAATTTCGGTCGGGCCAGCTTCGGCGTCGATACCGACGACCGAGCGGCACAGGCGTTTGGCGGCGGTAACGAAGATGTTGCCCGGACCGGTGACCATGTCGACCGGCTCGAGGCTCTCGTTTTCATCGCCGTATGCGAGCAGTGCGACAGCCTGTGCACCACCGACGGCCCATACCTCGGTCACGCCAAGCAGCTTGCAGGCGGCCAGAATGGTCGGGTGCGGCCAGCCGTCGTTGTCGGCCTGCGGCGGAGAGGCGACGACGAGGGACTCCACACCCGCTTCCTGAGCTGGGATGACGTTCATCAATACGGACGACGGGTAGACGGCGTTGCCCCCGGGGACGTAAAGACCGACGCGCGAAACCGGAATCCACTTCTCGCGGACAATGCCGCCGGGCAGAATTTCGACAGTCTTATCATTCGGCTTCTGAGCAGCGTGGAACGCGCGCACACGCCCGATGGACTCCTGCAGAGCAGAGCGGACATCGTCTTCCAGCGCAGCTTCCGCGGCATCGATAACCTCCGCTGGAACGCGCATGGATGCCGGACGAATACGGTCGAACTTCTCGGAGTACTCCATCGCCGCTTCCACACCATGGGCTGCCACGTCATCGACAACGGGCTTGACCGTGGGAATCATCGAATCAACGTCTGCCGCACCACGCGGCAACACTCGACGCAGAGTGGCGGTGGTGGGAGTCTGACCGCGAAGATCAATAGTGGACAACATAATTAATTAGTAACCGCCTATTCGCACGATGGATTCATACGTGAGCACTTCAGAGTGACAAAGAAATGACAACAAAGTATTGAAAATCTGGGTCAAAGCCAAAGACTTTATCCACGGTTTTCGCTACTATTCGCCCTTAAAGGCACCCTTGAGTATGAACTAAGCATATCTTTCTCACGTTAGGTTCATACCGATTGCCCCATTTAACCCCTCATACTGTGGCGCAAGTTAGCTCCGCCACAGTGACCCATTACAGTGTTAAGGAAAGTAGTAACCAGTCGTAGAAAGGTCAGCTGTTGAACCAGGAAGGAAACAGCCCGGATTTGCCGGAGCTCGTCGCAGCCTATGCAGACGCGACCGCAGCCGACAATTCCCTGGCCACGCGCCAACTGGAATCAGTTTTCGCGCATCATTTCTACAACCCACAGCTCTTTTCTGACCCGGAAGCCCACGGCGTTACCGAACACGTCGGCGCGTTTTACCGCATAGTCCGCGAGGTCACCGAATCGCTCGGCATGATGACGGCTGCGCACGATGCCGCCCTGAACTGGATGGTATGGGCATCCGATAACGACAACGTCCCGGAGTACTGGCGCGCCCGGGCACGGCTAGCGGCGGATGAAGCCCGCCGCTACACCACCTTTATCGCCGATGGCCCCACCTCTGCTGCCGCAGAGACCGAAATCCCACTCATCGCACGCATGAGCAGGGAGATTACATCGTACCGGGCACTCGTGCTTGCCGACGATCTGGATGCCCCAACCAGCAGTCACAGCGCGGTGACCACGGATGCGGATGGGCCGCGGCCGCAGGAATCGTCGGCAAGCGAAGAAGCGGAGGAGCCGTTTAGCCCACGCCAGTGGAAGAAGCGGGCAGCACTGACTGACGCGCTGATTCGGATTGCAAGCGCCCTGCGAAAGGTCAACCGCGAGGACTTGGCACGGGAGCTGCACGAGATGATTCGTGCACTGCCAAATGAGGATAAGTTTGAGTCGATTGCGCTGGCGAAGACTCTGACGGAGGCATCACTGCTGCACCGAGCCGGGAAAGTCGTCGACGCAGCGCGACTTTGCGCCTCACAGCTCAATGCAATCGGTAACCGCTCCGTAATCGCGGGCCTTGAGCTGAGGCAGAATTTGGCACGGTACTCGATAGAGACCGGTAATAGCGATACCGCGTTCCGAATGCTGTCAAACAACGTGGCAGTCGCGGACCAGCACAGACTGGACACTGACTATATTCTCGCGGTTCGTGAGATGGCAGACATCAACTTCGAGGTGGCACACAACAAGCCCGATGCCGGGGAGATGCTGAAGCTAACTCAGCGCGCCCAGGATGTGTCGGCAGACTACCCCAACTGTGAAGTCACCATGGAAATCGCGCTGCTGAAGGCAACGGCACTGTACGAACTCGGAGATTTCCGTCATGCCGGCCAGGAAGCGGAGTCGGTTGCAAAGTGGTCTGAGCCTACCGAGGATGCCGCACGTACTGATTTTTCCTGTGCCATTGCGGCGGAATCGGCAGTCCAAGAGGGAAATACTGAGCATGCTGCAGTGCTCTTCGACGCACTGGCCGATATTCGTGCCGGATACTCGTCCCCGATTTCGCCTGCGGAAACTCTGATGGATGCCGCACTATCACTCAGTAACGTGGGCGCCACAAGTGAGCTGACCGACCACCTGATGGAACGCTCACGTGGCTACGTGGTTGGGTCCTGGGAATCGGCCAAGTGGCACGAAGCACAGGCGCTGTTGTGCTGGTCTGTGTGGGACAACGACGGCGTGTACAAGTACGCCGACGAAGCTGCCGAGCTTTTCTTAGAAGCCCACGCCCCTGCCGACGCCGCCCGCACGCTGACTATCGCAGTGCGTGCTGCTGCTAGTGATAACAATGAGGATCGCGCCCGCCGGTTCGCGGTTCGCATCGGCGACCTAGTCGGCCCGGATCACCCAGTGCGCGATGAAGTTCGTGGACTAATGCGTAGCTTTTCAAACCCGGATTAACAGCGCACCCGACTGCACAGGTCTGAAAAACAAAGCAGTTTTTGCATCTTCCCGATGCCACGGGCGAAGATAGTCCAATGGTCTGGTGGGAAGAAGAAAACTCTGAGTCTGGAATTCAAGTTGGCGATTGGGATGCCGGCATCGCTGCCGACTACGCGTCAGGGAATTCAGAAGACGCATCAGCAACGGAGAACTCGTCCGAACCCCTGGACTTTCCTCCCCTGCCCAATCCGCTAAAGGCATTACCGGACTCTCTCCCGGAGTTGCTGGTTATTTCCCGCAAGGCCGGTGCCACGCTCGACCACGTCACCAGTTGGCGCGCTGTCACCAAATTCGCCCACACGTACTGGTTGGCCGACGCACCTACCAACTCCCCCGATGTCATTGGCGAATTCCACGCGCTCAGGCACGCAGTCGCCGACCAGCTGGAATTAGTAGAAGAAGCCGCTGCTGCACGCGCCGAGTGGCTGCGCTGGGCAACTGAGGCCAACATCCGCCCCGCGATCTTGCACGCACGCTCCTACGGAGCATTCGCCGAGGCAGAGGCCTTCATCGACACCAACCCGGGTGATGCCATCACCGGCCGGCGCCCCGAGGACTCCGAAATCCCAGAGCTGATCAGTCTTACTAAGGACATCGTCGCCACCACACCACAGCCCGGGGAGGCCTATTACTACCTGGTCAGCGCGGCTGTTGCTGGTGCCGCAGCATCGCTGGCGCGCCGGGCGGAAATCGCCGGTCAACTCTCTGAATGGTCCGTACGCTGGGCACCAAAGCGAAGCAGTTTTGATGACCGCAAGCTGTTGGAGGCGCAGCTCGCGCACAGCCGTGGTGAGCTGCGCAGGGCCGCCCGCATCGCAGCCAGCGTCGCGGCAGCCCCTCAGTCGGAACCCGTCACCACGACGATTGAAGCTCGCCAATTCCTGGCTTTCCTCTCTCTGGAAGCTGGTGAGGAAGCGGAGGCAATCCGCCAGCTACGCCCAATCGTGCAGGCTGGTCTCGATGCAGGACTCACGGTCGCGGTGCTTCGCAGCGTGCGTCTGCTCTGTGCGCTTCTCAACGCCCACGGCGATTTCGCGGAATCCGCCGAGATTGCCCGGCGCGCGCTCGCCAGTGCCGAAGGCATGCCGGTTAACCCCATCACCATGGATATCCAGCTCGTTTTGGCCCGCAGTCTCCTCGACGCCGACGAGGTTGACGAGGCGCTGCGCTTTGCCGAACCAGTTGCGCACTGGTCAGCATTTACCGCCGATGAAGAACGCACCGACGCGGCATTTTCTATTGCCTCCACAGCCGCGGGGCTCGGCAATGATCCCCGCCGAGCGGCAAAGCTGCTCATCGAGCACGGCGAGCATCTTGAACGCAACGGCGATACCAAGGGCGCTGCCAAGGCCTACCGCCAGGCTGCGCGTTCCATCATTCATGTCATCGACCTGGTCATTTCCGAAGAGGGCTCCGAATTCACCGCCGAGATCGTCTCCGAGGATGCTTCCGCCGCCATTGACCACACGCTCAACGAGGCTGAGGACCTTCTGCTGCGTTCTCAGAAGCTCATCTCCGACGACTGGTCACTCGCCGACTGGCACGACGATGCCGCCTACGTCTTCTACTCCGCTGGCCGGGACACTTTGGCCATCAACCATGTGGAAGCCGCCGCGAAGGGCTACCTGCAGTCCGGTGATGGCGAGGAAGCCGCCCGCGCGCTGCTGGCGGGGGTTCGCTACCGTCTCGACGCGGGTGATTCCGACGGTGCCGCCACCTATGCTCGGCGCGTCGAAGAGCTTCTGCCCCGCGACGTGTGGGAAGGCCATCCTGTTCTCGATGCCCTTGACGTCATCATCATTCAGTCGCTTGACGACGAATACTAGCGCCCCGCCCACTTCGGTGCTGGCGGTGGCACAAAGTAGAGTGTTAGGTCATGACTACTTCTGGTGATTCCGCGACTTCTAGCCCACAGCAGCTTTTCGACGCCGCCACGGCATTGGCTGAGGAAAACAACCTCTGGGAAGCAGCCCTAACTCTGATGCAGGGGTTCGAGGAGCTCGGCGACAAGGCTGATGCCCCGCAGACCGACAGTCTAGGGCGCCCCATCCGTGGCTCTGCACCGAAGCTGATGGACAAGGCCGCGGACTGGTTGGATTTGCTGGATAACCTGGAGAAAGACGGCTTCGAGCCGACTGCGGACACCCCACCGCGCCACCTGCGCTGGGCGATGTGGCACACCTTGAACGGCCAAGCAGAGATTCGTCGAGGACATCAAGGGCGCGCCATTGATCACCTGGAGTTGGCGGCGGGACTTTTCCAGTCCGATAACCTCAATATCCAGGCCGTGCCTCTGCTTGCACAAATTGCACAGTGCCACCTGCATTTGGGCGATGTCGCTGCTGCAGAGAAGGCACTTTACCGCGCACAGGAAACCTGTGATGAGCGGTCGCGGGAGCGCTGGGGGTCGGCACTAAGCGAGATTGGCGCGGAAATCGCCCGTCGCCTGTAGGCGAAGCTGCGAAGCGATACCGGGGGGGCTGATTCAGCTACTGCTCGTCGAAGTCGAGTCCGACATCGAACACCTTGGCCGAGTGGGTTAGCGCGCCCACAGCCAGGTAATCGACACCACAGGACGCGTACTCACGAGCCACATCGATGGTCAGTCCACCAGAGGACTCAAGCTGCGTGGCCGGAGAAATCTGCGAGCGGCGCTGCACCGCAATCTGGGTCTCCCAGACCTCGAAGTTGTCCAGCATGACGATGTCCGGCTTCATCGGCAGGATTTCATCGAGCTGTGCGAGGGTATCGACTTCCACCTCACACGGCAGCTCCGGGTACTGATTCCGCACCCTCTTCAACGCACCGGACACGGAACCGACAGCCACCACGTGATTGTCCTTAATCAGTGCTTCATCGCCCAAAGCGTAGCGGTGGTTAATTCCGCCGCCGCAAGTCACCGCATACTTCTCCAAGTTGCGCAGCCCCGGCAGCGTCTTTCGGGAATCGCGCACCCGCGCACCGGTGCCAACAATCGCGTCAGCCCACTGGCGCGTCGCAGTAGCTACACCACTGGCGTGCGTGAGGATATTCAGCATTGCCCGCTCAGCAGTCAGCAACCCCCGAGTCGGCGCAGAAATCGTTGCCAGCACTGTGCCAGGACGCACCAGGGTGCCATCTTCAACGTGCTTTTCGACGGTGAACTCACCCGAGATGACCTCCTGCAGCGTCCACTCCACCGCATCGATTGCCGCGATAACGCCCTCTTGCCGGGCCACCAGGCGGGCGCGTGCCTGCGCAGATGCCGAGACTGTCGACAGCGAGGTCACATCCGGCCCGAAGCTCATGTCTTCCTGTAGTGCCGTCCGAATGAGGCCACGGGTGATGTTTTCGTTCAGCACCCCGCGCAGAGTGTCCTTCTCAAGAGTCATGGTTGGCTAATCCCCGTCCTTTTCAAACCAAGTGTGGCACCCCAAAGTATATGGTCGTGCCAATGCTGCTTCGACGACTTTCCTTGCGGCCACGACCTGAACCGATTGCGGGAGCCGATCGATAACCGCCAACGCCTGCCGCAAACTCTGCTCATTACGCGTTACACCAGCGCCTTCCTGCATCGCCGTCTGCAACCGGAAAAGCTGGCGCGGTTCCAGTTCTGGCCGTGGCTGTGGCAGGCCTTCAACCGCCGCTGCGAATTCCTCGTCCCCGACCGGCACAGCGTGTGTTTCAGCGACTTTTTCGGCCACCCGCTTGCCGACGACCAGTCCCTCCAGCAACGAATTGGAGGCCAACCTGTTGGCACCGTGAAGTCCCGTCGCGGAGCATTCGCCGGCCGCAAAGAGACCCGGCACGCTAGTTGCACCGAATGGGTCGACGGCAATGCCACCACAGGTGTAGTGGACCGCCGGGGCCACGGGAATGAGGTCCTTGGTCGGATCAATCTCCGCTGCGGTCAGGCCCGCTGTGATCGTCGGAAAGCGGGCGGCGAAGTTGTCGATGTGACGTGCGTCGAGGAAGACGTGGTCCTCGCCGAGCTCGCGCATGCGGGTCGCGATGGCGCGCGAGACGATATCACGCGGAGCCAGGTCCCCGCGAGGGTCAACGCCGGCGGTCACGCTGTTTCCCCGGGAATCGACGAGAAAGGCTCCTTCACCACGGACAGCCTCGCTGATGAGATGGCGTCGGCCGGTGCCATCTGATGCCGAGCGCTCGTCATAGAGCACCGTCGGGTGGAACTGGATAAACTCCATGTCCCGAATCTCTGCGCCAGCATCGGAGGCCATGCCGATAGCCTCACCGCGGGCGCCCGAGGGAGCCGTGGTCGCGCGGTAAATATGGCCCACGCCGCCGGTAGCCAGCAGAGTTGCGCTAGCGCGAATAGCGCCGCCACCACGGGGATCCGCTACCAGCGCCCCCAGCACGCGGCCGTCATTGCCAACGATGAGCTGGCGAGCTGTAGCGTTTTGCAGTACTCGCACGCCGGTAACTGAGGCTTCTAGGGCGCGCTCAATTTCAGCACCAGTGGCGTCACCACCGGCATGCATGATGCGCCGCGCGTGGTGTCCGCCCTCTTTGGTACGGGAATGTACGGCCGGGTTATCCGGTGCCGGGTCGAATGTGGCGCCTAGCCCAATCAGCCACTCGGTCGCCGCAGCGCCAGCACGGATGATAGAAGCCACGGCCCCTTCATCGCAGTGGCCGGCACCGGCATCGAGAGTATCCGCGATGTGGGAATCAATGGTGTCGTCGAACCCGTTGGCCACATGGCCGCTGGGGTCGTCGTCAAGCCCGACGACCGCGAGCCCGCCCTGGGCGAGATTCGTGGCAGCATCGGCGAAACGCAGCTGTTTGCGGGCACCGACGCGCCACTCGACGCTGTCGATAACCAGCACGTCGAGGCCGAGCTCAAGAGCCCGACGCGCAGCACTGAGCCCTGCGACTCCCCCGCCGATGACGAGGAAGTCACACGTCAGTGTCCAACTGTCGAATGATGGGCGCAGACCAAACGTGTTACTCGCCTCCGCCTGGATTACCGATGGCGATCATGCGCTCGACCGAAGCGCGCGCCTTGTCGGCGACATCCGGCTCGACATCGACTTCGTCGGTGCCTTCGACGAGGCAGCGCAGCAGAGCCGCCGGAGTGATGAGCTTCATGTACGAGCAGGAAGCGCGGTCGTTGACCGGCTCAAAGTCGACATCCGGCGCGGCCTTGCGCAGCTGGTGGAGCATGCCCACCTCAGTGGCCACGAGCACCTTGCCGTTGGGCTTGTTCTCCTTCAGCTTCTGCGCCTCGGTCAGCATCTCGCCGGTGGAGAGCATCTGCACGCGCTCGGGCTCGATGGTGCCTTCACCTGCGAGGTAAATCGCAGAGTTCGCGCAACCGCACTCCGGGTGAATGAACAGCTGCGAATCGGCGTTCTCCTCCGCGCGGTACGCGAGTTCCTCACCGTTGATGTTGGCGTGGACGTGGCACTCACCAGCCCATACCTTGATGTTGTCGCGGCCGGTCTCACGGCGGACGTGTGCGCCGAGGAACTGATCCGGGTTGAACAGGATCTCCTGGTCTTCCGGGATGGACTTGACCACGTCGACGGCGTTGGAGGAAGTACAGCAGATGTCGGTCAGAGCCTTTACGTCTGCCGTGGTGTTGACGTAGCTGACTACCAGTGCGCCGGGATTCTCTGCCTTCCACTCGGCCAGTTCGTCTGCGGTGATGGAGTCCGCCAGGGAGCAGCCGGCGCGCTCGTCCGGAATAAGGACGGTCTTCTCTGGGCTCAGAATTTTGGCGGTTTCCGCCATGAAGTGGACACCACAGAAGACGATGACGTCAGCATCGGTTTCCGCAGCGATGCGGGAAAGTCCGAGGGAGTCGCCTGTGTAATCGGCAATATCCTGAATCTCCGGCAGCTGGTAGTTGTGCGCAAGAATTACGGCATTGCGTTCGCGGGCGAGGCGCTTAATCTCCTGGGCCCAGCGCTCATCTGCAATTACGCCACCGTAGCGGCCATCTTTATCGACTACCGATTCGTACAGATCCGATTCAAGGCGCGGCAGGCTGGAAGCATTGGCCGCAAGGCTGGTATTCACGGAAAACTACGTCCTTACTTCAATGGGCTGTGGCTACGACCGGAGAAAACGCCGTCACCGTTACCGGCAACGGTCCCCGGAGGCATTCGCAGCGGACTCAAACGGGCAAGTGCAAGAGACCTAAGCTCGCCACACAATATCGAAAAAGCCCCTAAATCGGGGCGAATACTGACATCGAGGACGAACCTATTTCCCAAAATTGTAAGGCTTGTATAAGCCTATTTCCCAATAACTACCCCTGTTCAGTAGGAATTAGTGCTTTACGACGGCCCCCACGCCGAACCTCTCCGTCTCACTTAGTGACCGAATCTGCGTCCGTAACATTGTCTGCAGCGCTCTCGTTGCCTTCCGTGAAGTCCGTTTGGAACAGCACCCGGGACCACAGTGCGAGCATGGCAACCAGTGGCGCGACCAGCAGTGCTACATAGGTTTTGAAGTCTGGAATCACCGAGAACTTATCGCCCGGCTGCATTCCCGCCAGATCCGGCTGGAGCAATGCCGCAACCGACTGACCGACGAGGTACGTCACTGCTGCGCTCATCAACGCGGAGAAACCTGCCCATCCAATTGCCGTGAGCATCTGCACAGGAGTCGTGATGGCACGGTTTCGGAAGGTAGTAATTCCCAGCACCAGGCCGCTGATGGCAGTGACAGCAACAAACCAGAGCAGCCCGATAAAACCAGCGTCAACGGTTTCCTGAATAATCGCCAGTTGGTTATCTGGGAGCATTTGCACCTGCTGCTTGGGGCGCAGGAATGCCCAGGCCACTCCCGCTATCGTTCCCGTTACAACGGAGAAGAGAACAATACCCGAGGCCATTGCCACGCTCTGCTTTTCAACGTGCGGGACTCGGGTATTTTTCATGGTCATAGTTGACTAACTTACCTCACGGCGCACATCCAGTACTAGCGTGCCCGAATGGCGCACTAGCACAACCAGCGCCTTTTATCGCTGCTCCAACATAACGGAGTCCACTTCGCCGTGGCGCGAGCACTTTGCAGTCCAGCCGTCCGGACGCACCTGCACCACCATCCGGCGCCCACAGAGCTGACAGAATCGAGGCGCCTCCAGTCCAGCTTTTGCACCATAGGAGCGTTCGCGCACTTCACCAGCTTCGAGGTCGGCGCCGGTAAAAGGATCGAACTTGGGATCGTCCCCCAGCACCATGGCCTGGAGCAGCTCCGTGGAGTCGACTTTCTTACCCCGCGTCGCACGCGGGCTAGATGTCCGAGGCTTAGACAGTTGCATTGAGGGCCTTAATTGGAAGTCGTACCTTGCCAAGCATGTCCAGATCCTGCTCCGCCGGACGGCCCAGCGTGGTCAGGTAATTACCGACAATGACAGCGTTGATACCGCCGAGCAGCCCCTTTTCTGCGCCCAGGTCGCCCAGGGTGAGCTCACGACCACCAGCAAAACGCAGGATGGTCTTCGGCAGGGCCAGACGGAAGGCACCGATGGCGCGCAGTGCGTCCTTGGCTGGCATCGGCTCGCGACCGGCGAACGGAGTGCCCGGACGCGGGTCGAGGAAGTTCATCGGCACCTCGGTCGGGTTGAGCTCCGCCAGGTCCTGAGCGAACTCGGCACGCTGCTCAAGGGTCTCTCCCATACCCAGGATGCCGCCACAGCAGACCTCCATACCGGCTTCGCCGACCATGCGCAGGGTGTCATGGCGCTCTTCCCAAGTGTGGGTGGTCACGACCTGCGGGAAGTAGCTCTTAGCGGTCTCAAGGTTGTGGTTGTAGCGGTGAATACCAGCCTTGGCCAGGCGATCCACCTGCTCCTGCGTCAGAATGCCCATAGAGGCGGCCACATTAATGTCAACCTCTGCCTGAATGGCGGCGACGGCCTGTTCCATCTGGCTGAGCAGTCGCTCGTCCGGCCCCTTTACTGCAGCAACGATGCAGAACTCAGTCGCACCCGACTTTGCAGTCTGCTTTGCGGCGTCCACCAGTGCCGGGATATCCAGCCATGCCGAACGCACCGGGGACTCGAACAGACCCGACTGCGAACAGAAGTGGCAGTCCTCTGGGCAGCCGCCAGTCTTCAGCGAGATAATGCCTTCAACCTCGACCTCTTCGCCGCACCACTTCAAGCGCACCTCATGCGCCAGTGCCAGCAGATCCTCGATGCTGTCGTCATCGAGGTTCAGAACTGCCAGGGTCTCCTCATAGTTCAGCCCCTCACCGCGGCCGAGCACCTTTTCTCGGGCGAGTTCCAAAATGTCCTGCTGCTGTTGAGTCATGGGGGTGATGCTCCTTGAGGCTGGGGATAAAACTTGAACACCGTTTCAGAAGTTGTTCAGTTATCAAACTTAATACCGCAGCTACAGAATGTCGAACAGGGTTCAATTCCCGTCGTGTCGCGGATTTACGCTCCCCATTTCAGCCTTGAGACATCTTCCAGATGATTCTTCTTTCGTCTACGGTAGGCAGTGTGCAATTGACCAAGGACATCATTGTCGACGCAGCTCTCACCATTCTCAACGAGTACGGACTCGGCGATCTCACAATCCGCCGCCTGACTCGCCACTTGGGTACCGCCGCTGGCGCAATGTACTGGCACTACCCTTCCAAGCAGGCACTGCTGGGCGCCGTCGCTGACCGCATCTTGGCTCCCTGCACAGAGTTTTCCGCCACAGGCGATTGGCGTGCCGACATCGAAGCCGTCGCCGAGCTGCTCTACTCCTGCCTCACCGCTCATCGGGATGGCGCCGAGGTCGTCTCGGCCGCGCTCGCTACGGGCACCGCCACGATTCGCCCCGAACAACTGCTTGCCGACGTCCTGGAGAATGCATCCGAAACCTCCATCAGCACCCCATTAGCGGGTGATACCGCGTCTGTCCTCGTGTACTTCATTCTCGGTGCGACAGTCGACCAGCAGACAGCCATCGCGCTTAATCTAAATGGCGCCAAGGGCGTTTCCGACAATGGTGATGCCAGTGGCGAGAACACCGCCGGTAAGGACGCTGAGGTCGCGACTTCCCCTGAAGATACGGCTACACAGACAAAAGAGCTCGGCCGCCAGCGCATTGCACTGGGAACCGAGCTCTTTATCGCCGGAATTGCGGGGGTTGCGGGGACTAAGGGAATTGCAGGTCACTAAGCCCCGCTGAAACAATCACGCTCACGGTCACGCCCCGGCGCTAGAGCACCAGAGCTGCTACCCAACCAGCTGCCAGCAGCGGCAGGTTGAAGTGCAGGAAGGTCGGAATAACCGAATCGCGAATGTGGTCGTGCTGCCCGTCGGCATTGAGACCCATCGTCGGGCCGAGCGTCGAGTCCGATGCCGGCGAACCAGCATCGCCCAGAGCACCTGCAGTACCAATGATGGCGACGGTAGCCATCGGCGAGAAGCCCAGCGATACACACAACGGCACATAGATGATGGCGATAATCGGCAGCGTCGAGAAGGACGAACCAATACCCATCGTGACCACCAGACCAACGACCAGCATGGCGAATGCAGCGGCAGGCTTGTTGCCCGCAAACAGCTCTGCAGTAGCGGTCACCAGCGGCTCGATTTGGCCGGACTCCGACATCACCGAGGCGAAGCCCTGTGCAGAAATCATGATGAAACCAATCAGGGCCATCATCTTCATACCGGCGGTGAACACGTCGTCCGCCTCACGCCAGCGCACGGCGCCGGTGAGCATGAAGATTGCCAGACCAGTGAGTGCACCAATCAGCAACGGATCGGCATCGGTCTCCATAGAATTCATCACAATCTGGACGACGAAAGTCACCACGATTGCAACGAGAGCGACGATAACTCGGTACTTCGACACCGGTTCGTCAGACTGGGTTTCTGCGTGTGAGGACTGGGCAATCGGCCGATCTTCGTAATGCCGTGGCTTCCGGTAGGAGAAAAATACGGCAATGGCCAGACCGGCCAGCATGCCGAGAGCCGGGATGCCCATCGTCATCATGATGTTGATATTGGAAACATCAAGGCCAGCATTCTCGATGTTCCCCAGCAGGATGTCGTTCAGGAAGATAGAACCGAATCCGACCGGAACCCACATGTAGGTGGTGACCAAACCGAAGGTCATCACACTGGTAATCATTCGACGGTCGATGTTGAGGCGGTTAAATACCGGCAACAGCGGCGGAATAATCAGCGGGATAAACGCAATGTGAACTGGGATGAGGTTCTGCGACATAATCGCCATGGCCAAAATGCCGGCGACCATACCCCACTTGGTCCATGCCTCTGCCTTAGATTTAGCGCCTTCATCCTCCGTACCGATCTTGGCAATCAGCCAATCGGCCAGCAATTTGGGCAACCCAGAGGATGCCACTGCCATGGCAAAGGCACCCAGCATGGCATAGCTCAGGGCAATCTTCGCACCACCAGAGAGGCCTTCCTGGAAGGCAACCATTGTGGCATCGAGCCCCATACCGGCGGAAAGACCACCGACTAAGGCGCCAATAAACAGCGCTAGCACAACGTGTACCCGGCAGACCGCCAGGATTAGCATCACCAAAACGGCGAGAAGAACGGCATTCATAAGGAAAATATTAAGGCAACCTTAAGTATTTCCAGCAACCGGGGCTAGAAAGACTTCACCCCAAAATCTTTACACCCCGGCTAATGCGGCTAATCAATCGAGACGAGTCCCTGGCCGCCCTGCACTGCGTCGCCGACTTCGACATGAATAGAGCCGACGGTGCCTGCAGCCGGGGCCGTAATCTCGGTTTCCATCTTCATTGCCTCGAGAATGAGCAGCACCTCCCCAGCCTCAATCTTCTGGCCTTCCTCGACCAAAATCTTGCTGACCGAACCTGCCAGTGGCGCCACCACCGAATTGGCGGAGACACCCGAGACACTAGCGGTGGCCGGCTCAACGGAAGCGCTCGACGATCCACCCAACACGATGGGCGAAAGACGCTTGGGCTCCTCAACTACTTCAACGTCGACATCGTAGGCAATGCCGCCGACAGTCACTTTCAATTTCATGGCTCAACAATCCTCACGTAGCAAAAGTCAATGAGTCAGACTCAATTAAGTCGGGTATCGAAAATTTCCAACTAACGCAGGTTGCGCTGCTGCTGGATCTGGCGTCCCTGCGCAGCCCACGTCTTATGGCGGTTGTATCGAATTGCCTTCACCTTGCCGCGATTGCCCAGGTACGCAGACACTGCTGCCGAAATAGCGATGACAGTATCCTCGGGGATATCTGCGTCCACGCGTTTGCGCAGTTCAGCCAACTCGCTTTCTGCCTGATTCAGGCGTGCCGTGGCTTTCTGCAAGCTTGTCGAGGTCGCATCCAACCGGTCGTTCAGTTCAGCGACGAGCGCTCGCAGCTCCTTAATCTCACCGATGCCGTCAGACATTACTGTGGCCCCAATCCGTGCTTCTTGGCCGGGCGAACCTCGCGCTTGTTACGCAGAACCGACAGTGCGTCAGCCACACGCAGGCGGGTTTCCGCCGGGTCAATCACGTCGTCGACCAGTCCGCGCGAGGCGGCGACATACGGCGTCGAGAAGCGTGTCTTGTATTCGGCGATACGCTCGTCGCGCACGCGCGCCTGCTCTTCCTCGTCGCCCGCTGCGGCAATTTCCTTTCGGAAGACCACGTTGACCGCACCCTCTGCGCCCATCACCGCAATTTCCGCGGTCGGCCATGCGAATACGTAGTCCGCGCCGAGGTCCTTCGAGCACATCGCCAGGTACGCACCTCCGTAGGCCTTACGCATGACGACGGTCACCTTGGGCACAGACGCTGCGGAGTATGCGTAGAGCATCTTTGCGCCGTGGCGGATGATGCCGCCATGCTCCTGGGTGACGCCCGGCATGAAGCCAGGAACGTCAACCAGGGTGACCAGCGGGATGTTAAAGGCATTGCAGAAGCGGATGAACTTTGCGCCCTTGTCCGAGGAATTGATGTCCAGCACACCGGACATCACGTTCGGTTGGTTGGCGACAAAGCCCACGGTACGCCCCAAAACTCGACCAAAACCAACGACTAGGTTGGTGGCAAAACCCGCCTGGCACTCGAGGAAGTCGCCATTGTCGGCGATACGGATTATGACCTCGCGGACGTCGTAGCCCTTCTTGCCATCGACGGGGACGATGTCGCGGAGCTCTGGATCCGGCTCGGCGTCGAATACCGGATCCACGATTGGTGGCTCTTCCGTGTTGTTCTGTGGCAGGAAGCTTAAGAGCTTCTGCGCAATCAGGATGGCCTGCTCGTCATCGTCGGCAACGAAGTCAATATTGCCGGCCTTGGCCATGTGCGCATCAGCGCCACCGAGCTGCTCGGAGGTGACTTCCTCGCCGGTCACCGACTTAATAACGCCCGGGCCGGTGATGAACATCTGTGCCTTGCGAGTCTGAATAATGAAGTCGGTCAGCGCTGGCGAGTAGGCAGCGCCACCAGCACATGGGCCTGCAATGATGGAAATCTGCGGCACCAGACCGGATAGCCACACGTTGTTGTAGAAGACCTGGCCATAGCCCGACAGAGAGTCAATTCCCTCTTGAATGCGAGCGCCACCGGAGTCGTTGATGAAAACGAACGGAGTGCCGTTGTCGGCAGCAGCGCGCATGGTGGCCGCAACCTTGCGGGACTGCGTTTCACCAGCGGAGCCACCCATGACCGTGAAATCCTGGGAGGCCACATGCACTGCCCGGCCGAGAACCGCAGCAGTGCCGGTGACCACACCGTCGGCAGGCGCGTCGGCAGTATCCATGCCGAAGTCGGTGGTGCGGTGAGTCATGAACATGCCGGTTTCACGGAAAGTGCCCTCGTCGACGAAGTTGTCGATACGCTCGCGGGCAGTCATCTTCCCACGTTCGTGCTGCTTGGCCTGGCGGGCTTCACCGCCACCGGCCTCAACACGGCGACGCTGAGCATCCAAATAATCCAGGCGCTCCGCCATCGAGGCGTCGACGCCCGGCGCGACGGCATCCGCCGAATTCGGCTGGTTTGCTGAACTTTGCGACATTGCTATCTCTTCTCCCGATGTTCCTAGGCGGGTTCCACCTGGACGGTCTGCGAGCGACCGCCAACGGTGACCTTGTAGCGAATTGGCTCGCGAATGGCATTGGCAGCACCAGAGGCCTGCTCCGCCTCGCGCTTGAGCTGTTCGGCAGTCTTACCGACGTTCTTCGGCCCTTCGCCGCGCGTGGTGAAGAATCCCGGTGCGACGGATGGGAACAGTGCGTTGGTCAGGACGTCCTCGGCGGTGCCGTTGTAACCGTCGAGCTCCTTGGCCTGCTTGACCAGGTCGTCCCACTCGGGCTCGAGGAGATCAGCCGGACGAACAGTGATTTCTTCCTTCTTGGTCTGTTCCGCTGCCTGCTTAATCAGCTCTGGGTTGCGCTCACCCGGGCACTGCCCGTAGTAGCCGAGCATGAGGTCAGCGAACTCAGCCGTCATAACCTTGTAGCGTCCCATCAGCACGTTAAACACAGCTTGCGTGCCGACGATCTGCGAGCTCGGAGTCACCAGCGGCGGGTAACCGGCGTCCTTGCGGACAATCGGTACTTCACGCATGACCTCTTCGACGCGGTCGCCCGCGCCCTGGGCCTTGAGCTGGTTTTCCATGTTCGACAACATGCCGCCAGGAATCTGCGACATGAAAATATCGGTATTGACCAGGGTTTTCGACTCGAACTCTGCGTACTTCGGACGCACCTTGCGGAAGTGGTCACGAATGGTGATCAGGTTATCCATGTTCAGGTCGGTGGTGTAGTCGGTTCCCTCCAACATTTCCACCAGCGACTCGGTCGGGTTGTGCCCCGGGCCCAGCGACATCGACGAAATTGCCGTGTCCACGACATCCGCCCCAGCTTCGATGGCCTTCATCAAAGTCACCATCGTGACACCGGTGGTCGAGTGACAGTGGACGTTAATCTGGGTGTCCTCGCCGTAAGTTTCCTTGATGCCGCGGATGATGTCGTAAGCCGGCTGAGGTTTCAGCAGCGCTGCCATGTCCTTCAACGCAATGGAGTCCGCCCCCATATCCAGTAGACGACCAGCGAGCTTCACGTACCCGTCGACGTCGTGAAGCGGAGACGTCGTGTAGCAGATCGTGCCCTGCGCATGCTTGTCGACGTTCTTAACTGCGCGCATGGCGTGCTCGAGATTGCGTGGGTCGTTAAGCGCGTCGAAAACACGGAATACGTCCATACCGTTTTCAGCAGACTTTTCGACGAACTTGTCAACCACCATGTCCTCGTAGTGGCGGTAACCGAGGAGATTTTGACCGCGCAACAGCATCTGCAGGCGACTGTTCGGCATCAGCTTGCGGAATGTCCGCAGGCGCTCCCAGGGGTCTTCATTAAGGAAGCGGATGCAGGCGTCAAAGGTTGCGCCGCCCCAGCACTCCACACTCCAAAAACCGGCCTTGTCCATTTCTTCACAGACATCGACCATGTCTTCCATAGCCATTCGCGTTGCCATGAGGCTCTGATGAGCGTCTCGGAACGCTACTTCCGTTACACCAATGGTTCGTGGACTCATAATTCCAAAAGTAAAGGCCTTTGGGGATCTTCGCGCGTTGGTGACCGCGAATATTGGGGATTCGGCCCCCACCAAGGTGCGTTTAGAGTGTCAAATTGCCCACTTGCAGGGTTAAATACTTATTTTCGCGCGAAGTTTATGCTCTTAACCGTTCGACTCGAATTTTTCCTTGGGGGTCGTTTTTGCGAAGTGCGCTCGACAGATGGGACGGATGGCGCGCCCACACGGGACCGAAAACGGCTCATGTTTTTTACAAAACAGTTAAGGTAGTCACATGAACCAAGCAAATACAGTCGGCGATTATCAAGTATGGCCGGGTGAGCCTTACCCGCTCGGATCTACCTACGACGGCGCTGGCACCAACTTTGCACTCTTTTCCGACGTTGCGGAAAAGGTTGAGCTTTGTCTGATTAGCGCCGAAGGCGAAGAAACACGCATTGAGTTGGAAGAAGTCGATGCGCATATCTGGCACTGCTACATCCCGTCTATCATGCCGGGCCAGCGCTACGCCTACCGCGTACACGGCCCATTCGATCCGGCCAACGGTAAGCGTTGCGACCCCAACAAGCTGCTGGTCGACCCATACGCCAAGGCTTTCGACGGCGAATTCGACGGTCACCCATCACTGTTCAACTATGACATTCATGACCACTCGAAGCGCAACACCGAGGACAGCCTGGGACACACCATGACCTCCGTGGTCATCAACCCATTCTTCGACTGGGGCGCTGACCGCGCACCTCGCACGCCGTACAACGAGACCGTGATTTACGAAGCCCACGTCAAGGGTATGACCATGACTCACCCGGATATCCCGGAGGAGCTACGTGGTACCTATGCCGGTCTCGCGCATCCGGCAATTATTGACTACCTCAAGGACCTTGGTGTCACGGCTATCGAACTGATGCCGGTCCACCAGTTCCTCCAGGACGACCACCTGCGCGAAAAGGGGCTGCGCAACTACTGGGGCTACAACACCTTCGGTTTCCTAGCACCACACCAGGACTACTCGGCTTCCCAAAAGCCAGGCGGAGCAGTCAGCGAGTTCAAGGGCATGGTGCGCGCATTTCACGATGCCGGCATTGAGGTCATCCTCGACGTGGTCTACAACCACACCGCCGAGGGCAACCACATGGGCCCAACCATCTGCTTCCGAGGCATCGACAACGAGGCCTACTACCGCCTGGTCGAAGGCGATCGCCAGCACTACATGGACTACACCGGCACCGGTAACTCCCTGAATGTGCGCCACCCACACTCGCTGCAGCTGATTATGGATTCGCTGCGCTACTGGGTCTCCGAGATGCATGTCGACGGCTTCCGCTTCGATTTGGCATCCACCCTGGCTCGAGAATTCCACGATGTGGATCGCCTCTCCGCCTTCTTTGACTTGGTGCAGCAGGATCCGATTGTCAGCCAGGTCAAGCTCATCGCAGAACCGTGGGATGTCGGCGAAGGTGGCTACCAGGTCGGTAACTTCCCACCGCAGTGGACTGAATGGAACGGTAAGTACCGCGACACCATCCGCGACTTCTGGCGCGGTGAGCCATCCACGCTCGGCGAGTTCGCTTCACGTATCACCGGCTCCTCGGACCTGTATGCAAACAATGACCGCCGCCCAACTGCGTCGATTAACTTCGTGACCGCGCATGACGGTTTCACCCTCAACGACTTGGTCAGCTACAACGAGAAGCACAATATGGCCAACGGCGAGGACAACCGCGATGGCGAGTCCCACAACCGTTCGTGGAACTGCGGTGTGGAAGGCCCGACCGACGACGAGCGCATCATTTCGCTGCGCGCCCGCCAGCGTCGTAACTTCCTGACCACTCTCCTGCTGTCCCAGGGCACTCCGATGATTAGCCACGGTGACGAAATGGGACGTGGCCAGAAGGGCAACAACAACGTCTACTGCCAGGACAACCGTTTGGCCTGGGTCGACTGGAATCAGACGCGTACCAACTCTGAACTGGTCGAATACACCCAGTTCCTGACTGAGCTGCGTGCGGAGCACCCAGTCTTCCGACGCCGCCGGTTCCTGCGCGGTGGCCCGCTCGGTGCGGAAACCGACGATCGTGACATTGCCTGGCTGACCTATGAGGGTCGTGTCATGACGACCGATGACTGGAACTTCGACTTCGGCAAGTCGTTGATGGTCTGGCTCAACGGCGATGCCATCACTGAGCCTGATCGCCGAGGTCACAGGATTGAAGATGACTCCTTCCTGCTGTGCTTCAACGCCCACCACGAGGACATCATGTTCCAAATTCCGGGCACCGAATACGCACACAGCTGGGAAGTCATCATCGACACCACAGAGATCACGGGTCGCCCGACCCGCGAGCGCATCGTTGAGCCAGAAGGCGAGCTCCGCGTGCCAGCCCGTTCTACCATCGTGCTGATCGAGCGGCACTAGCCGCATCCGCGTTGGGTGTAGGGGCCCGGGCCTGGGTTGGTTCCTACACAAAATCCCCTGTCGGCGGAAGACTTTTCTTCCACTGACAGGGGATTTTCGGCTCTGAGTTCAACTCAAAACAGGGTTTGGGTCAACACAGCACCGCGGGAGCCGAGCTGGCGTGAAGTCTTCTTACGCAGATGCGCGCATATTGAACTCCGCCTGAGAGTTCAACCAGTACTCCGGCTCGGTGTCAAAGTAGTCGGACAGTCGATTTGCGAGGTCAGTGGTGACCGCAGTGCGGCCGGTGCGAAAGCGCTCCAGAGTTGAGCTTGGCACGCCGATGGCAAGAGCCAGTCGGTAGATAGAGAGGTGTCGCGGCTCGAGGAAATTATCGTTCAAGATAGAACCAGGGTGCACAGGATGCGTGCTCAAAATGTTTACTCCTTATTTCATCGCTTCACTGGCATACGTTGTTTCCGCTTTGCCCTTCGCTTGAGCTCGAAAGCTCGAACGACCAGTTACCGCCGTTCGTCGAAAAGTATAAGGAGCGCCCGCTCAAAATGCATCCGGACATTTAACCCCCCAAAACATGTGGTTTTCAGGGGTACAGACACCCCCACTGTCCGAACGCTCCATAAATATTCCTATTTTTGTGGGCATTTCCACATTGTCGGAAGCCACGTGTACTCGGCGAGAACCGCAGGTACCACAGCCTCTATGGGGCTCAATCCGCCATCGGCGCTACCATCTAGTGCATGACTACGACCACGCCATCCTCCGAGCCCGCCGTCGTCTTCGAGCTCACAGGCGACACGGTGACTATTACCGCAGATGGGCTCCGCCTTACCCACACCATCAACACGGCCAGCACCGCCCCCGCGAAGCCCCTCCCGCTTACCGACGTTGCCGAGGTCGCATCGGCAAGTAAAAACGGTGTCTACACTCCGGCCAACCGCTTTTTCCCCGGCACGGTAGACCTCGGGGTAGCTTTACCAAAGGCCCGTGTGATGCCTCATCGTCAGGCAGCAGCGCAGTTGCTGGCAGACCTCGTGGCGGAGATAGCCAAGAATCCTGAGTTCTACAACTCAGCAGATGCTTTTACTTCCACGTTGATGCCGTGGGTGGCACAGCGCGCGGCGGTCACCGAAGGCGTGAGTGTGGTTGAGGGCGCGGGCGACGTCGTAAAGCACTCTGTGCCTTTTGCACCGCTTCCTACTGGGGATGAGGTTGCGGTGTCAGACATCGCACCGTTTGCGGCGTTCGATGTAGAGACAGCGAACGAAGACACCGGCTCGATTATTCAGCTTGGTGTTGCGGTCGTGCGTGGCGGGAAGGTGACGGATCGTTATTCCTGGATGTGCCGTCCGCCAAAGGGGCTGGAGTATTTTGATGAAGCCAATGTCGCGATTCATGGCATCACAGCGGCGGATGTGGCCGGTGAGCCGTCATTTCCGGAGCAGCTGGCGAAGTTTGTTGACGTCGTTGGGGATTTGGACGTAGTTGCTCACAATGCGCGGTTTGATTTCACAGCCCTGTCGCGGGCGTGCCGGGCGGAAGGCATTCCAGCACCGAAGTTGAATTTTGCGTGTACTTATATGTGGGCTCGGCAGATGCAGTTGGGGCTGCCCAACTTGAAGCTGCCGACATTGGCGGAGGCCGCGGGGACGTCGCTGGAGAATCATCATGATGCGACGGCCGATGCGGTCGCATGTGCTGAGGTAGCGCTGTGGTTGATGGAGCAGCAGCGCGCAACATCGGTGGCTGATTTGAGCCAGAAGGTCTCGCTGAGCTTGGGCCAGATTGGCAGTGGACGAGTGCGGATGGTGCGCTATGACCCGGCTGGTGTCGCCAGCACTGGTGCCGGGACCAACGCGGGAACTGGTGCTGGTGCTGGTGCGCAGTCCGGCAGTTCCGCGCCGTCACGACGGCCGCGTCGCAATGCGAAATGGGATGCGGCCAAGACACCGGACACCATTCCAGACCCGAATCCGGACGCGGATCCAAGCGGCCTGTTGTACCAGCAGCGGGTGACACTGACCGGTGATTTTGCACCGTATGACAAGGGCTTTCTGTGGGACAAGATTGCCTTTGCAGGTGCGAATATCAATAAGGGTGTCACGAAGAAAACGACCATTTTGGTCGCCGGTCCGTGGGATTCGGTGACGTCGAAGGAGAAGAGGGCTCGACAGCTGCAGGCCGAAGGCCAGGAAATCCAGATCTGGACTGAGAAGGAGCTCTTCACCGCACTCGGGCTGAATCCGGAAGAGGATGGCGCGTCCGAAGCGGGAGACACTGCGGAAGGAACACCTAGCGCCAGCACCGGGGACAACTCCAGTGAGTCGGTTCCAATGTTTGGTTCCACTTCCCTGCCGGGCGATGACGGAATGCCACCCTTCTAGGCCACGTTCACGAGAAAAAATCCGCATTCGGACGGCGGGTGCAGACTCTGGGGCTAGCTGCTGCCACAGCGGTCAGGCAGCAGCTTTTCCTGGTGGGCGGTATAAAGGGGAACATGAGTCGCCGACCAATTACGTCCACCTACCGTCTCCAACTCCGTGGCCCCAAGGCCGACCCAAACGGGCGCGCTTTCACGTTCGCTGACGCGGCTGAACAGGTCGGCTACTTGGCAGACCTCGGAATTTCACACCTGTATCTGTCGCCTATCCTCACCGCCGTACCGGAGTCTAACCATGGCTACGATGTCATCGATCCGACGACAGTGAACCCGGAGCTCGGCGGCATGGAAGAGCTGCAGAAGCTCGCGCAGGTGGCGCACAAGGCCGGTCTGGGCATCATTATCGACCTGGTACCGAACCACCTCGGTGTTGAGGAGCCCAAGCTCAATGCCTGGTGGTGGGACGTTCTGACCTATGGCAAGGATTCTCAGTTCGAGCCATACTTCGATATCGACTGGCACGAGGACAACGGTGCCAACGGCAAGATGGGGTTGCCGATTCTGGGATCCCCGGAGGATATCGACAAGCTGGAGCTCGACACCTCTGGCGACGAGCCACTTCTGCGTTACTACGACAACACATTCCCGGTGCGCCCCGGCACCGAGGACGGCACCCCGCAGGAAGTACATGATCGCCAGGCCTATCGCCTGATGTACTGGAAGGACGGGGTCATTGGCTACCGTCGATTCTTCAGCGTCAACGGCCTGGCCGGCATCCGCCAGGAAAACCCGGTGGTATTCGAGCACACACACCGCATCATCCGCGAGCTGCTAGCTGCGGACATCATTGACGGTGTCCGCATTGACCACCCGGATGGCCTCAGCAACCCATTCGGATACCTCAGTGAGCTGCGCCGTCTACTCGGCGATGACAAGTGGCTGGTTATCGAGAAGATTCTGGGTGCCGAAGAGCCACTGGATCCGAGGCTCCAGGTTGACGGCACCACGGGTTACGACGCCCTGCGTGAGTTCGACAATGTCTTCGTCAACCGCGACTCCCGAGACGCCATGAGTATGTTGGCTCTGCAGCAGTCCGGCTCAACCTGGGACAAAACTGCCGTGCAGGCAACTGCGCAGGCTCTCAAACACGATGTCGCAGCGCACGAGTTGGCTGCAGAAGTCCGTCGTCTAGCACGTGCCCTGCGCCGCGATAACTGGTCTATCAGCGGTACCAGCGTCAGCGATGAGGTACTTATCGACACCATCTGCAAGCTGGTCGCTGCCATGCCTGTCTACCGTTCGGACTATGTCTCCCTGTCGCGAGTGGCTTCCACGGTCATTGGTGAAATGGCAGCGCGTTTCCCCTCGCGTGTCTTTGCCCTCGACCTCATTTCGGCAGGTTTGGTAGCCGGTGGTGAGGCCGCCACGCGGTTCGCTCAGGTTTGTGGTGCGGTCATGGCAAAGGGTGTCGAAGACACCACCTTCTACCGTGCCTGCCGCCTGATCAGCCTAAACGAAGTCGGCGGTGATCTCGGTCGCTACGGCATGTCTGCGGCGGAGTTCCACCTGTTGCAGTCGGAACGTGCTCGCCTCTGGCCACGAACCATGACCACGCTGTCCACGCACGACACCAAGCGCGGCGAAGATGTCCGCGCCCGCATTCTCCAGCTCTCCGATGTCTCCGGCGACTGGGCTGAAAATGTCCGCAACTGGATGGCCATCACCCCCGCCCCGGACGATGCCACCGGCTACTTCCTGCTGCAGAACATCATCGGAGTCTGGCCGACCGACGGCGTGATTACCGATGAACTGCGTGAACGCCTCCACGACTACGCCATTAAGGCCATCCGCGAGGCAGATGTGCACACCTCCTGGACGGAGCCGGTCGAGGAGTTCGAACTCGGCATCCGCAGCTGGATCGACGCGCTTCTCGACGGCCCCCTGACCGACTCCATCACAGAGTTCGTCCGCTCCATTGCGCCAGCTGCCCTGACCACGTCTCTGTCGCGCAAACTCCTCCAGCTTGTCGGCCCCGGCATCCCCGATACCTACCAGGGGACGGAGTTCACAGAGGACTCCCTGGTTGATCCTGACAACCGCCGGTTCGTCGACTACGATGCGCGCGTCGCGGCGCTGGATAAGGTTGCTCGCGATGAGGTCACGTCGGTAACTAAGAGTCCAGAGCACCCAGCTGAGCTGCCGGAGGACTTTACGGATGCCGATGCGGACGTCGCAAAGCTGATGGTGACTCACCACGGAGTGAAGCTGCGTGCAGAGCGTCCGGAGTCCTTCGTCGGCGGCGCCTACCAGCCAGTATTCGCCGTGGGTGTCGGCGAGCGTCATTTGGTCGGTGCAGCACGTGGACCGAAGGGCGAGCCGGAAGATGTTATCGCGCTGGTGACGCGCCGTCCGCTCGGGCTGCAGCGCGAAGGCGGTTGGGGCGACACTACAGTGACACTTCCCAAGGGGTTTTGGACCGACCGTTTCACCGGCCATACCTGGTCGGGCACCATCGCCGTGGCTTCTCTGTTCAGCTCCTTCCCAGTAGCACTGCTGGTACGCGAGGACGATGACGATTAATCGAATGAAGGATTCGCTTGCCGACGGTTCCCGCGAGCAGACCCGCAAGGCTCAGTTGGCGGAGGATCGAGAGGTTACACGTGCGCTGCAGTCGAAGTACGACTCGTGGGCAACTCGGCACCCCACTGCCGCGCAGGACTTTGTCGATGCGATTAAAGAGATTCTCTCCGATGCCGGTTTGGCCTTTGACAATGTCACGGCGCGGGTGAAGTCTTTCCGCTCATTGCGGCAGAAGGCCCTGCGTCGTGAAGCGGACGGCAACTACGTCTACCCTGACCCGTGGCACGGTATCCACGACATCATCGGCGTGCGTGTAACCACGTACCATTCGACGGAGATTCCCGCGATTATGGATGCGCTGGGAGATTCGCTGACTGTGCTGCGTAGGATTGACAAAACCGCGGAGACACGAATCAGCGGCCGGTTGGGATACGGCTCCCAGCACTTGATCTGCAAGGTGTCGACGGCGGCGCCGTCAGAGCTAGCTCCATATGCGGATATGCAGTTTGAGGTGCAACTGCGCACTGTGCTGCAGCATGCGTGGGCGGAGTTTGAGCACGATATTCGCTACAAGGCCCCTGAGGGAGCGACAGACCCGCGGATTGATCGAGCTTTTGCGCTGGCCGCTGGCCTTATTGAGCTCGCGGATCAGCAGTTCGACCAAGTCGTTGCCGTGCTGGAGGAATCCACGCCGGACGATTCCGCGCAGGGAGAGGGCAAACAGCCCTCAGCTCCGGCAAAGACCACAGCCGATGACATTGTGGTGACTGAGGAAACCCTACCCGGCGTGCTGACGATGCTGCTTCCAGATGCGCCCCGATCGAAATCAGAGCATTACGGCTGGGCAGAAGAACTGCTGGAGCGCAATGGCATCCGCACTGTCGGGCAGCTGCGAGAGCTACTTAATCCGCAGCGCCTCAGTGCGGTAAGCAAGGCCATGAAGTACCGCTTTAACCCAGGCCATGTGCGTGTTATCGATGACCTACTACTAGCGGCTCGCGGTGAAAAGCACATCAAGGCCACTGCGGATACCAGCCATAACCCGAAGCGTCGACCAGCCCGTTTGCGCGCACGGTTGCAGCAACTAGCGGAGGCCGGGATGCCTATGAGCGACGTCCCCGAAGACGATCGAGCTGACGGCGATCGCGCTTCGTAGGCCGCCCGGCACCGCGATCGCGCGTCGGCATCGATGCGAGAATCTCCCTCGGAGGCGGTGGCGGAGAGTGGTCGATATAGCACTGCCTGGCCACCGGAGCTCCGACCCGCTTCTTCACCGTCTTGGTGACCTCAACAATGTGTTCGCGGTGGTTTGCCCACAGTCGCACTCTGTCCCCTGGGACGACCAGAACTGAGGGTTTCACGGCTTCGCCGTTGACTTTGACGTGGCCGCCACGGCACGCATCTGCGGCCAATGAGCGAGTTTTCAGCAACCTGACCGCCCAAATCCAGGCATCGATACGCACTGGTTCGGTAGACAATTGCTGCTGAGCAGGCATTTACTGCGGATCCTTGTAGTTCACAATCCGCTGAACCTTTTGCCAATTGAGAAAACCACCGACCAGGCCGACTACTGCCAGGATGAGGAATAGGGACATGCTTTCGGCTAGAAGTCCGAGCACTGCACCGCCGACGACACCGCTGCCTGCCCATACAACGGCATTGCGGGAGTACTTTCGCACCGCGTTCTTACGGAGCTCAATGGGGTTCTGAGGTTGGGGCTGAAGATAGCTCATGGAGTACATATTAGAGCGTTCTGGTCGCCCTGACGCATCGCATAGGTCGATAGGGCGTACAATTCGGAAAAAATTTCTACGGCCATAGCTAACCTGCTAGATATTCCTATTTGGGTAGGTAATTAACACAATGGCGTAGGTTGATTGCTAGTGTTAGTCCTATGACAGAAACTGTCCGCCCCCGCCACCGCATGGTCGACCGCGTTGCGGCGATCCTCGAACTCGTTGCGCGCTCTAACGAAGGTCTAACCCTCACTGACATCGCCCACACGCTGAACTATCCGCTCAGTACCACGCAGGGCCTTGTCAACGGTCTGACTGTGACAGGTTACCTTGACGAGTCCAACAAGCGTTACACGCTCGGCATGGCGCCGTTTCTGCTCAATGTCATGGCCGGTCGTCGCATGGTCAACGTTCCGACGGCTGAGCTCGAGGCGATTCACAACGAAACTGGCTTGATTACCGTGCTGGCACTGCCGGTTGGTGGCAAGCTTTTCTACCTCAAAACCGTCGGTGAATCCATGCGCTACCAGTACCTGACGGAGAACTTCCTGCCGCGCTCGCTGTTGCGCACCTCTGCAGGTTGGGTTTTGATGAGTCGGTTTGAAAAGCGCGAACTGTGGTCCTACCTGAACTCCGCGCGGCCGGAAGACCAGGTCTATGTGGATGATTTCCTCCGCCAGGCCGGGGAAATCGCTGAGACCGGCGTCTGTGCTGCCCCGGGTATTGCCGAAGGCGGTGGCGTTGACGGTGTCTCTATCGCAGTGGAGGAAGACGGTGCTACTGTCGCGGCGGTCTGCGTTTTCGGTCGGCCAGAAAAGATTGCGGAAAATAAGGACGAGCTGGTGGAAATTCTCAAGCGCCATCGCGGCGCACACAACGGCGAGGAATCCCCGAACCAGGGTTAGTGGCTGTTAAGCGCGCAGCTCCCACCAGATTTCGCCACCGTCCGTAGACGGCTCGCTAGCTCCCTTAGTCAGCGCCTGCATTTCGCCGTCAAGCTGGGCAATCCCATCGGCAGTCACCGCGATGGAAAACTCCACGTTCTGGCCCCACCGCGTTTCCACGATCTCATAACCACGAGCACGCAATTCCGCTTCGATGCGACCGGCATCTGCGGCGGAGACACTCACTACCCTCAAGGCTCTTTGCACGCGTCGCATGCGTGTGACTTTTTCTAGACACTCTGAGACCGAATCCGAATAGGCCCTCACAAGCCCACCCGTGCCTAATTTGATGCCGCCAAAATAGCGGATCACTACGGCGGTGACATTCGTCATTCCAGAGCCCTGGAGCACATCGAGCATCGGGCGCCCTGCCGTGCCACCAGGTTCACCGTCATCTGAGGATCGCTCCACCCGATTCCCTCCGACGACCTCATGAATGTATGCGCTGCAGTGGTGGCGAGCATCCGGGTACTCCGCCTTGGCCAAATTGATGACCTCTCGGGCGCTGTCTTCGTCGTCGGCACGCGCGATCCACGTAATGAAGCGAGATTTCTTAATCTCGATTTCATTCGTGACGATGTCACCGTCGGCGGGGACAATCAGCTCGATGTCACGCTGATTCTGCGTCGCTTCGGTCGAAGTGGATGGCTCGGTGGTCATAGTGTCCATTGTTGCCTATGGGCTTAGTGCACACCCAATCACCGCCGCTCGGTACTTTTCTCGACCTCACCTTTGACTCCCCTCGAATCCGCGGTGTTCGAAAACGTTTCCCTGTGCCCATCCGCTGACTGACCTACCATGGTGCCCATGAGCAACTACCGAGTCTGGGCCCCGTACGCTTCCGAAGTCCGTCTGCTGTTGGGCAATCCTGACGCGCCAGCGATTTTTGATATGCATCCCATCGCTGACGCGACCGATGACTACGGCGCCAACTCTGGTTGGTTTGAAGCTGATGTGGCTCGCACACCGGGGGATCGCTACGCATTTTCGCTGCGGGCACATGCGGGATACGGCGCGCCTGACGACGAATCGGGGGACGGCTCCTCCCCTGCTGTCGGTGACTGGACAATACCGCTGCCAGATCCGCGTTCCCAGTCGCAGCCGGATGGTCCGCATGGTTTCTCCGAGGTCGTTGACCTGGGTGCCTATAAGTGGAAGGACTCGGCCTGGTCGGGCCGGATTCTTCCAGGAGGTCTGATTTATGAGCTGCATGTGGGCACCTTCAGCGATTCTGGTGATTTCGAAGGTTTGGTGGAACATCTAGACCATCTGATTGAGCTGGGGGTAACACATATTGAGCTGATGCCAGTGCAGCCTTTCGGTGGTGACCGTAATTGGGGCTATGACGGTGTGTCCTGGCACAGCGTGCACGAGGGCTACGGTGGCCCGCGGGGTCTACAGAAGCTGATTGATACGTGCCACCGAAAGGGTTTGGCTGTCATCTTGGATGTGGTCTTTAACCACTTTGGTCCAGACGGCAACTATGTGGGATTTTTCGGCCCCTACACCGCTGGTGGTTCGACGGGTTGGGGTGAGGTTGTCAATCTCACTGGCGACAACTCTGATGAGGTGCGTGCGTATATTTTGGATGCAGTGCGCCAATGGCTGGTGGATTACCACGTCGACGGTCTTCGTCTGGACGCGGTCCATGCCCTGCATGACGAGGGGGCATTCCACATTCTGGAGCAGATGCAGGTTGTCGCAGACACTGTCGCAGCCGAGACTGGTATTCCGCGTTCTTTGATTGCAGAGTCCGACCAGAATGATCCGCGTTTGGTCCGCCCGCGCGCTGCAGGTGGCTTTGGCCTCAACGCTCAGTGGGATGATGACGTCCACCATGCACTGCACACGCTGGTCTCTGGCGAGGACCACGCCTACTACTCAGACTTTGGGTCGGTGGAAGCGCTAGCTAGTGCTTTGGAAACTGGCTTCTGGCATACGGGCACAATGTCGACGTTCCGTGGTCGCACTCATGGTCGTCTCTTCGACCTGTCTGTACAGCCCATGCATGCTTTCGTAACGTACACGACCACACATGATCAAACGGGAAACCGCGCTGTCGGTGACCGTCCGTCGATGAACCTCACTCCGGCGCAGCAGGTTTTAAAGGCAGCAGTTATCGCCTGCAGTCCTTTCACCCCGATGCTCTTCCAAGGTGAGGAATGGGGCGCCTCTACCCCGTTTGCTTTCTTCTGTTCCCATGAAGATCCGGAGCTGCAGCGGCTCACGCGCGAGGGACGCCTACGTGAGTTTGCCCGTGCTGGGTGGGATCCGAAGGAGGTATCCGACCCATCGGATCCAGAGACCTTCCACCACTCGAAGCTCAATTGGCAGGAGGTCTCGGAGGGCTCGCACGCCACTATTCTGGCGGCCTACCGCGATCTCTTCGCGCTGCGGAAGTCCCACCCGCCGCTTCGCACTCCCTGGTCGGCATCTGTGGTGACTGAGTATGACGAGGACAATCGTTGCCTCGTCGTTGTGCGCAGCCAGGATGAGCGCGAAATGGGTGCCCGGAACTCGGATGCCTTTGAAACTGTCGCTTTGGTGGCGAATTTCTCCGACGCCGAAACCAGCGTCAGCCTGGATTCCGAGTTCGGTTCCGCCCACCTGCTGCACACTTTTGAAGACGCAGCAGCCAGCATCGTCAATGACGAAGCTGCCGGTCCCGAAATCTCGCTTCCAGCGTGGGGCTACGCTGTCGTCTCGCTCAGCTAGTCAGCCGGACTTTCAGCCTCGGTGTCGGACTCTTCCTCATCCGCCGCACCCTGCTCGGGTGCTGGCCACGGCAACTCGGTGACATCACCGTGGAGGACGTGAGCCACCAACGCGTCTGCGATGAGAATATCGCTCATCACCAACGTCGGAACCAGGTCCGCCAGCTGAGCCCACATCGGAATCAGCTCACGGACAGCGGCGACACTGGCATCAGAGTTCTCAGCCTGAGTACGAGCCAATACGCGGGCAGCCACTGCAATAAGCAGTGACGTTCCCGGCACCAGAGTCCAGTGCAGCGAAGGATCATCCGCATCGATGCCGTCGAGCTTGTGGAAGCGCACATTGACCGCCTTGCGCAGTCGTGGAGACGCCTTCGACACCGTCTTAAACAACACTCGAGAGGCGGCGGCAAGCTGGGTCATGACACCGGATTCCACAATCTCAGCACGATTGCGTACCACTTCATAGATTGCCGTGAAACGAGCGTCATCGTCGGTCAGCGGACCCGGGACCATGCGGTAAGGATCAAAGACCTGCGACAGAATAGCGCTGGCCTGTGCTTCCGGCAGCGAGGTAATCTGCACCGAGCTCTGGTCGATAGTAGCGGACTCCAGGGTGGTGTCCTGGCCGCTGGCAGCAATGTCCAGCAGTCCCTGGCCACCAGTTGTGCGCAGGTAATCCAGCTGACGAGAACGGTCCACGCTCTCATCAGTGAGATCCGCTAATGCTGCCAATGCACCGAGCCACGGCACACGGCGACGCCCCGGCACTGGCTTAGTAGCGCTGAAGTCTCCCAGCACGAGTCCGGAGGCGATAAACATACCCGGCTGATCGTCGAGCGCGATGACTGAACGGTTCAACGCTGCCAGTCCGGCGCGTGGTTCGGCACACAAGATCGCACCCAACCTAGGTGCGGCCAGCAGCGGATTCGCCTGCGCCATGTCGGTTGCACGACCAGCGCGCAAGGTCGCCAGTAGCGTCCACAAACGTGCGAGCTGATCCTGATTTAGCTCGCCCCACAGTTCCTGCGCGCGAGCAACGGGATCGGTGTCCTCGCCATCGAGGTCGATAGCCTCTGCATCATCGACATGATTCAGAATGGTCGACCCGGCCGCCGGCCACTGCGGGTGGCGTTCCTTTTCCACACCGAGAGTCACCTGCGCGACGAATGGGCCGAGGCCGCGGAGTTCGGCGGGAAGCTCGCATTCGCCCTCTACGACTTCCAGGGCGACGGGTTCGCGCCACGGTTGACCGGCGGCCCAGAGCCACAGGGTCATCGGCAAGTGCGAAACATCGTCAGCGACATCAACCTCGATGATGTCAGTGGCTTCATCGTTGAAGGAAATCTGGCGGATGGCATCGCGGGAGGAAGCCTCCACCAGTGGTACAGACAGGCGCTTCCGTCCCGTCACACGTGTCCAGTCCAAACTGATGCGCAGGGCCTTCAGCAGGGAGATACGGTCGGCAAACTTGCCGAACTCCGCGTAGCCAGTATCGCCGAAACGCTTGATGGGGACGCGACAGATGTCGCGCTCACCGCTGGAAACTGCAATATGCGCATGGCGCAGCTCGCCCGGGGCATTGACGACAATCTTGCCGAAGGCATCGACACGCTTCGGGCGGGTGACCAATGTAGTGGTGCGGCGGGCGACGGATTCGTCGGCAAGCGGAACCTCAAACTGCAGCGTTCCTGGCGTGACCTGCAACTGCAGCCATGCGCCCTCCTCGGTGGAAAGCTCGACGGTACCTGTGACTTCGTCCGCCCCGAGGCGCACGATAGCGGGCTCGGCGTCAAGCGGCTTGTCGCCGGAGACAACGCGGATGTCAGCGGGGCTCAGACCGTCGATGGTTGGGATGCGGAAGCCGTCACCACCACCGCTGTAAGTGATCGTGAGGTCCGCCTGCTCCGCAATGGCGAAGTGCTTCTGGAAGCTGCGGCCACGCGGATTGACCAGGCGAACCACGAACTCGCCGACCCACGGATAATCGTCATCGGTAAGGATCTCAACCTCGCCACCCGCGGCGGGCACCTCGAGGTCATAGACCATGACGGAATCCGTGGTAAACGCACCATAGCCACCAAAATCGGTGACGATGGCGCGCCAGGACTCGTCCTTACCGGACAGCGTCGGCGGGAACACAGCGACCGGACCACCGGCGTAAACCGGGGTGCCGTAGGCAGACACCGTGCCGTCGAGACGCGCGTGGGGCATGGTCATTCGCGGTTGACGCTGCGGTGATGCCGAGCGAACCTCGCCTGCCGCCCCAGACCGACGAACCTGAACTGCATGAACATCGCGAAGATCGATCTCAGCGACTTGCCACAACTCCCAGTTAAATGGGCGCGGGTCCGATAGCAATGGCACCTCAGCACCCGTGACGGGGTCAACGAGCGTGGCATCAACCGGGTAGACCACCGTAGCGGACGTCGAGTGTAGCGAGACCTTGTCTGTGACCGACTGACCGTCGGCACCGAAAATGAGAATCGGGTCCTCAGTGCTAATCGCAGGGACTCGCCAGTGCTTCTCATCGCCGATTTCCACCAGCACATCGCGCACCGGCTCATCGATGGTCACCACTGGACGCGGCAGCGAATCCTGCAGGCCCACCACCGGCGTCGTTGCTACCGTGCCGCCGAAGGTGACACGCCAGGTCCGTCCCGCCGGATCCAGCGGCGTCGGTAGCTGTACGCCAACGGTCTGCGTCAGCTCATCGAAGTACAGCTGCGGGCGGCCGGTCGTTGCCACCACGCCCACCGCTTCACGACGATTCGCAGTACCCGCCGGACGCATACGCAGCTCTTCACGCGCAGCGGCCACCAGCATGGGCGGCAGCCCCGCATCGAGCTGGCCGAGTTCTTCCCGGGCCTCCCAGTTGGCCGGATCGGCAGCCGTGGCAATGGCGTAGCCGAGGGTTGCCTTAAACAACTTGTGTGCCTGACGAGGTGCCGTCCTGGCCAACTGCCGCAGCGCCAGCGGGTAGACACCATCTTCCGCCTCTGCGATTTCGGTCAGCAGCTCCTCGAGCAGCGGGTGAACCTTCGACAGCGCCTGTACCAAGTCATTTGATGAAGGGTCGGATAGCTCCGCTACCCCGGCAAGTTCCTCGCAGCGCTCGATAATCAGTGGCATCACTGACAGCTGCACTCCCGCGTGCAGCAAAAGCACCTGCGCTGCCCGCTGCAGCGGATCCGCGTCGGCTTGGTTGCTGTCGACGTCGTTAGGCAAACCAGCATTGGACAGCATTGTCGGCACTGCGGCGGCGAGGTGCTTGACGAGCGCGCCGGTAGTGTCAGCGTCTGGATCCAACTGCAGAGCCGCAGGCCAGTCCAGCCACATTTCGCTTGCCGACGCAACACGCGCGGCGCGTCCTACCAGCGAGGCAAGGGTGACCAGCGGGTGATTGTCAACGACACTCTTCGCAGCTTCAATATCGGCAGCAGTACCACCCGCCAGATGATGGGCCAGGAGCGTTCCCAGGAAGCGGTCGATACGCTCAACCTCGTCCATCGCCAGCCCTGACCAGACAAACAGTGGCTCAACTTTGGCCTGTGTGGCGGATTCCAGCAGACCCGGAATCCGGGTGGCCAGGTCCTGCTCTGCGGCAGCCAGCCACATTTCGACAATCACGGTATTTTCCACTCGGACACCCTGGTCGACACTGCTTGCCCCAGTCATAGTGGGTGGACGCTCCCCTTCGCTACAAAGCTTGCTCGAAAAGATTCATTTAATTAACGGAGCTGGGAGGACTTCCTCGGAGGTTTCCCAGCTGGACCCAGCAAGTCTAGGTCAAAAAGTCATACTCTGGTGTGCCGGGTACCAGTCGGCGGCACTTCAGCGGCGAGGCATCCATGCGTGCCAGCAATTCCTCGAGGTCAGAGGCACGACGTAGCTCAATACCGACAAGAGCCGCGCCAGTTTCGCGATTGTTGCGCTTGAGGTACTCGAACTGCGAGATGTCGTCATCCGGGCCGAGAACATCGCTGAGGAACATGCGGAGCTGGCCGGGCTTCTGCGGGAAGTTGACCAGGAAGTAGTGCTTGAGGCCGCGGTAGACCAGCGAGCGCTCCATGATCTCGGCATAGCGCAACACGTCGTTATTACCGCCCGAGATGATGCAGACAACAACCTCGTCCGGTTCAAACTGCATCTGCTCCAGAGCTGCCACAGACAGCGCACCGGCCGGCTCAGCGATAATCCCTTCGTTCTGATAGAGATCCAGCTGCGCCTCACAGACCGCGCCCTCCGGCGCAATCATCGGATGAACGCGGTTGCGGTTGGCCTCCAGAATGTGCCATGGCAGGTCACCGAAACGGGCCACCGCGGCGCCATCGACGAACGGATCGGTGTGCCCCAGCGTAATCGGGCCGTTGTTCTCCAGGGCTGCGCGCATGCAGGCCGCACCCGCAGGTTCCACACCCATGACCTGGGTGTTCGGCGACATATCCGACAGGTAAGAGGTGACACCGCTGAGCAGACCACCGCCACCGACCGGTACGCAGATGGTATCCAGAGTCAACCCCTGACCGGAGAGCTGCGCAATAATTTCAGCTGCGACAGTGCCTTGTCCGACGATGGTGTTGAAGGAGTCGAATGGCTCCACCATGGTGGCACCAGTGCGCTGTGCGTCAGCACGCGCAGCAGCGGCGGCCTCATCGAAGGAGTCCCCGACAACGACAATCTCAACGGCATCGCGGCCGTGGTAAGCGATACGGTCGCGCTTCTGCTTCGGCGTGGCATTGGGCACATAGATGCGCCCCTTAATACCCAGCTGACGACAGGCATATGCCACGCCTTGAGCGTGGTTTCCTGCAGATGCCGCAACGACGCCTGCTGCTCGCTCTTCGTCGGTGACCTGAACCATGGCGTTGTAGGCACCGCGAATCTTGTACGAGCGCACGTCCTGGAGGTCTTCCCGCTTGAGGAATACCTTAGCGCCGGTGATTTCGGAAAGACGTGGGCTGAACTGCAGCGGAGTGGCCGCAATAACCGAAGAAATTCGTGCCTGCGCAATCTGAATATCGGCCGCGTGGACAAGTCGGCGTTCGGTCTGGGAAGCAGGCACGGAATTCTCACTCATGAGCTATGACTCTACTCGGTCATACAACCGGTTGCGACAATCAGGGCCACGATAAGCTACCCCAAAATGCTGGCCCCAATCGTCGCCTTCAGATCACCAATCAAGCTGGCGTCCCGGTCAACCCGCAAGTGCTCGCCGAGAACCAAAGTGGTGTGGGAATCGCCGTCGACAAGCTTGAGGTAAACGTCGGAGTCGCCTGGGTTGTCCAGCAGTACTGACTTCAGCTTGGCAATCATCTCCGGAGTGCACTGATCAGTGCGCATGGTCAAACGCAGCGGCGCCGAAGTGGAGCCATTACGGCCAAGATCCGGCAGCTTCAGGTCATCACAGACCACACTCATGCGGTCATCGCGGTACTGAACGCGAGCACGAATAAGCACAATGGCGTCTTCAGCAATGCTGGTGGCAATCATCGCGTAGGTCCTCGCAAAAGCCATGACTTCCACGCGCGCGCCGTTGTGGTCCTCAATACCGATAATCGCCCAGGGCTGACCGTTCTTATTCACGCGACGGTCAACGCTAGAGACAATGCCACCAATAGTGATTTCGGTGTTGTTAGCGACTTCCCCACCGACGACCGTGGTCAAAGCGGTATCGGTCTGCGCGGCCAGCGATTCTTCGAACCCATCGAGTGGATGACCGGAGACATAGAGGCCCAGCATTTCTCGTTCCAGGGTCAGCTCGTGCTTGCGATCCCACTTTTCATCCGGCACACGGATTTCAAAGATGCTCTCCGATCCGGTGTCCTCTTCCCCACCGAAGCCCGCAAACAGGTCGAACTGTCCCTTGTCTGCAGCCTTCTTGGTCGACAGCACCGAGTCAATGGCTTCTTCGTGAATGAGCGCAAGGCCCTTTCGTGGGTGCCCCAGCGAGTCGAAAGCGCCGGCCTTAATCAGCGACTCGGTGATGCGCTTGTTACACGGCAGCGTCTCAATCTTGTCCAGATAGTCCGAGAACGACGTGAACTTGCCCTTCTCCTCGCGCGTCTTCACAATCGACGCGACCACATCATGGCCGACGTTGCGGATAGCGCCAAGGCCGAAGCGAATATCCTCACCGACCGGCTCGAAGTCCATACCCGACTCATTGACATCCGGCGGCAGCACCTTAATGCCAAGGTGGCGACAGTCCGACAGATAAATAGCCAGCTTGTTCTTATCATCCGCCACCGAGGTCAACAGCGCCGCCATGTACTCAGCGGTGTAGTTGGCCTTCAGATACGCGGTCCAGTAGGACACCAGGCCGTAGCCCGCCGCGTGAGACTTGTTAAACGCGTACGAAGCGAAGGGCAGAATAATATCCCACAGCTTCTGGACAGCATCCTTAGAGAAACCATTTTCCAACATGCCGCCTTCGAAGTTCACGAACTCCTTGGCCAGCACCTCGGGCTTCTTCTTACCCATGGCCTTACGGAAACCATCTGCTTGGCCCGCGGTGTAATTCGCCAGCTTCTGCGAGATCTTCATGATCTGCTCCTGGTACACAATCAGGCCGTGTGTTTCTTCCAGGATTTCTTTCAGCTGCTCATCCAGTTCCGCGTGGATGGCGTTATAAGGCTTGCGACCATTCTTAATATCCGCGTAGTCAAAGTGCGCGTTCACACCCATCGGCCCCGGACGGTACAGCGCCAGCGATGCCACGATGTCGTCGAAGCCCGTTGGCTGCATGCGCTTGAGCAGCTCACGCATTCCGCCACCATCGAGCTGGAACACGCCGAGGGTGTCACCGCGTGACAGGAGCTCATAGACCTTTGGATCATCGGTCTGAAGGTCATCGAGCAGAACTGTCTCGCCTCGGTTGGACTTGATGTGCTCAATACAGTCACCGATAACCGTCAGGTTTCGAAGACCCAGGAAGTCCATCTTCAACAGACCGATGGCCTCACACGCCGGATAGTCCCAGCCAGTGATAATCGCGCCGTCAGCCTGTCGCTTCCACATCGGGATGTGATCCAAGAGTGGCACCGACGCCATCACCACGGCACAGGCGTGCACGCCGGTCTGCCTAACGACGCCCTCGAGGCCACGGGCTGTCTCGTAAATTCGAGCCACATCGGGGTCGGTTTCAATAAGCTGTCGGACCTCGGCGGCCTCGCCGTAGCGAGGGTGCTCCGGGTCGACGATACCGCTCAGCGGAATGTCCTTAGCCATAATCGCAGGTGGCAGCGCCTTAGTAATGCGGTCTGCAATCTGGTAACCCGGCTGACCGAACTGCACACGCGCCGAGTCCTTCAGAGCCTGCTTGGTCTTCACCGTACCGAAGGTGACCACCTGCGCCACCTTGTCTTCGCCCCAGCGATCGGCGGCGTAGCGAATCATTTCATCGCGGCGGCGGTCATCGAAGTCGATATCGATATCCGGCGCGGACGGACGCTCTGGGTTCAGGAATCGCTCGAAGAGAAGACCGTGCTCAATCGGGTCGATATTGGTAATCCACGTCGCGTATGCAACCAGGGAACCGGCAGCGGAACCACGCCCCGGACCGACCTTGATGCCCACCTCACGGGCATGGCGGATCAACTCCGCAACGATAAGGAAGTACGACGGGTAGCCCTTACCGTCAATAACCTCAATTTCGTACTCCGCGCGCCGGATGTACTCCTCCGGTACCTCGCGCCCTTCAAAGCGCTTGCGCAGCCCCTCCATCACGTTGTGATGCAGCCATGTCGTCGGCGTCTCCCCTTCCGGAACGTCCGCCTTCGGCATGCGATCGTGCGGGTGCTCCTCCCACAGCTCGTCGTAGTCCTCGACGCGCTCTGCGATGAGCAGCGTGTTATCGCAGGCACCCGGGACTAGGTGATCCCAGGTCGCGCGCATTTCTTCGGCGGACTTAATAAAGTAGCCGTCACCGTCGAACTTAAAACGGTCCGGGTCATTGAGCGTCTTACCCGTCTGCACACAGAGCATGGCCTCGTGAGCCTTGGCCTGGTCACGGGTGACATAGTGGCAGTCATTCGTAACCAGCGGCGGCAGGTTCAGCTTCCGGCCAATCTCCAGTAACTCACTGCGCACACGGGTCTCAATATCCAGCCCGTGATCCATCAGCTCAAGGAAGTAGTTTTCCTTGCCGTAGATGTCCTGCCACATCCCGGCGGCCTGCAGAGCCTCGTCGAACTGCCCCAGGCGCAGACGCGTCTGCACATCACCCGACGGGCAACCAGTGGTCGCGATAATGCCCTCGGCGCGTTCTGCCACCAACTCGGCATCCATACGCGGGTACTTACTAATTTGTCCCTCATACGACGCCATCGACGACAGGTAGAACAGGTTCCGCAGGCCCTGCGCATTCGCAGCCAACATGGTCTGGTGCAAGTAGGAGCCACGACCCGAGACGTCGTCTCGACGCTGATGCGGTTCACCCCACTGAATGCGCTTTTTATTAAAACGGCTCTCCGGCGCCATATATGCCTCAATGCCGATGATTGGCTTGATGCCCTTGGACTTCATCTGCCGATAGAACGCATTCGAGCCAAACATATTGCCATGGTCGGTGACACCGACCGCAGGCATTCCCTGTCGCGCAACCTCGTCGGCAAGCAAATCAATCTTCGCCATACCGTCGAGCATGGAGTACTCGGTGTGATTGTGGAGGTGCACGAAGGAGGAGTTAGCCATGAGTCCAGATTGTAGACAATCCCCCGGACTGAACAAGATTCCTTCGAACACCCAAAATGAAGCAGCCCCTTATGCCTGCACAGTTATAGCTAAAGACGTGTGCAACATCACTCTTACTTTTCCTTTACTTTTCAAAACCAGTTGACAATACTCAACACCACGGTTCGTGAGGAAGTCCTCATATTTCCTCGCGGCCATAGAGAAACACACTGCCCTCAAGCAAAGAACCAAAGGAGCAATACAGTGTTCGCACCACTTTCCGATGGCCACTTCACCTACTTCCCCAAGCCCGAGCTTGACGAGGTTCTTGCAACCATCGACCGCCGCCCCGTTGCCGCCGGCTACCTCATCGATGGCGATGTCATCACCTCCAACATGGATGCCGCCCGCTACAGCTGGCTGGTCTAAAAAAAGCGCAGACCTGGAAAATTCTGACTTTCTTTTCAAAATCAAAGACAGTACAGGTTTTCAATGATTACGTTTTAGGGCATGAAACTTTCTCGAGCTTCTGCCCCGGAGTCCTCGGGTACATCCCGCCCGGCTCCGACACCGACGTCTCATTTACCCGAGGCGCTGCCGCCGCAGACGTCCCAGACAGCCCGCCCGCCACTAGCTACCGACACGCTGCTTAACTGCACTTCCCTTCCTGCAGTCGTCGTCGACCTCGCGGCGGTCGAAGCCAATGCCCGCGATATGCTCCGCCGTGCAAACGGGATGCCTATCCGCGTGGCCTCGAAATCGATTCGCATTCCACAGCTTATTTCGCACGCCCTGGCCTTCCCCGGTTTCCAGGGCGTGCTGGCATATTCACTGGCAGAGGCGCTGTACCTATTCCGAGAAGGCATTAGTGACGACATCGTCGTCGCCTACCCAACTCTTGACGCCCGCGCTATCTCAGAGCTTGCCGACGATGATGCAGCGCGTGCCGCCATCTGCGTCATGGTTGACCGTCCCGAGCATCTAGAGGCGCTGGCGTCGTCGGCAAGCGAAAATGCGCCAATCCGCGTGTGTATGGACGTCGACGCATCCTTTCGTCCCCTCCCCGGCGTGCATATCGGTACGCTGCGCTCAAGCCTGTTCTCGCCGAAGCAGGCAGCGGCGTTTGCCAAGCAGATTATTGCCCGTCCGGAGCTGCAGCTGGCCGGAATCATGATGTATGAGGGGCACATTGCCGGGGTGGGCGATGCCGGAAAATCCCTGCGTGCGCGCGCAATTCGAGTGATGCAGGCCGTCTCAAAGAAGGAATTGGCAAAGCGCCGCGAGAAAATTGTCGCTGCAGTCGAGAAAGTGGCGGGGCCGCTGGAGTTTGTCAACGGTGGTGGCACGGGGTCGCTGGAGTCGACGTGCGCCGAGGCCGCAGTCACCGAGGCAGCGGCGGGGTCGGGGTTCCTGGCACCAACCCTCTTCGATAACTATCGTGCATTCAATCTGCGCCCGGCGTCCTGGTTTGTGTTGCCGGCGACGCGACGTCCTAAGAAGGGCGTGGTCACGGTGTCCGGCGGTGGTCGAATTGCCTCTGGACCGGCAGGAGCTGACCGGCTGCCAACGCCCTGGTACCCCACTGGCCTGCGCTACGCGGCAGAGGAAGGACCAGGTGAGGTGCAGACTCCGCTGCTCGGCAAGACCGCCGACGCAATTTCGCTGGGAGATCCCGTGTGGTTCCGCCACGCCAAGGCCGGCGAAATAGCCGAGCACACACAAGAAGTCATTGCAGTTCGAGATGGCACCATCATCGCCCACTGGCCCACGTACCGAGGAAAGGGATTGATCTTCACATGAGCAATTCACACAACAACGCCCGCTTCACAGTCTCTACAGTTGAGTCCCGAGTACCACGCGTACGTCGGCGTGCGCAGGCGAAAGCCGTCGCCAACTCGCATTGGAGCAATTGGGCGCACACGCAATCGTGCACCCCGTCCTACACTCATCAGCCGCACGATGATGAGGGCGTCATCTCGGTAATTAAAGCGGCGAAGACCGAAGGGACTACGGTGCGCCCGCTGGGGGCCGGTCATTCTTTTACTTCCGTGGCCACCACCGATGGGCACCGCATTCAACTCGACCGCTGCTCTGGTCTGGTCGAACTCGACGCCGCCAACCAGACCGCCACGCTGCGTGCCGGCACTCGCCTGCGCGACACTCCAGGTATTCTGCGCCCGCTCGGTTGGGCACTTCCCAACCAGGGCGATGTCGATCCGCAGTCGCTGGCCGGTGCTATCTCTACTGGCACACACGGCACCGGGCTTGGATTCACCGGCTTCGCAGGCACCGTGAAAGGATTCAAGATTGTCACCGCGGATGGCGTCGTCAGGCACTGCCATCCGGACGCTGAGGGAATCGACGGCGAGCTCTACCGCCTCGGCCGGCTGGGACTGGGTGTCTTCGGCGTGCTTACGGAGGTCACGATGTCCGTCGTGCCAGCGTTTGATCTGCACGCCGACGAGCACCGCGAAGAGTTTGATTCCCTGCGCAAGAGTTTCGCCGAGCGCTGCAAAGAAGCTGACCACCTGGAGTTTTTCTGGTTCCCGGGACAGCGCGAGACGCTGGTCAAGCACAATACTCGCATTGAACCGCAGCGCCACCGCCGCCCGAGCCGCAATAGCCTGAAGCAGCGCCTGGGCAGCGCGCGTACGTATCTTAACGACGAAGTCGTCAACAACATGGGACTCTTGGCGTGCTGCGAGATTGCTAAGGCCATTCCCGCTACGACCGATACCATCAACCGGATTGCCACCAACACCGTGCCAGAGCGCCGCTACTCCAATGAGGCGCACAAGGTCTTTGTCTCGCCGCGCCGAGTGCGTTTCTCCGAGATGGAGTACTCCGTCCCGCTCGAGGCCGCTTCCGATGTCCTCGGGGAAATCCGCGACGCGATTGCCCGCAAGAGGATGAAAGTCTCCTTCCCCATCGAGGTGCGCTCCGCGAAAGCCGATGATGTGGCCCTGTCCACTGCGTACGGTCGCGACAGTGCCTACATCGCCATCCACCGCTACTGGAAGGAAAACTACCGAGAGTACTTCAACCTCATCGAGCCGATTTTCAAGGCCCACGAAGGTCGCCCACACTGGGGCAAATTGCACACGCTTCGCACGGAGGATTTCGCGGAACGTTATCCGCTGTTCGGCGAGGTCCAGGCACTACGGGAAAAGGTCGACCCGCAGGGAATCTTCCTCAACGAGCACCTACGCGAACTTTTCTGCTAATTATCTGCCGGCTTTACGACGTCCCGGGTAACCGCCCCATCCGTCTGGTCGGCGGCATCGTCGGAAACCGCGGCCGGTTCAACACCGGCCTTGTGGAGTTCCCGGCGTACCCGCCTCTGGCGCCGCATCTTCAGGATGAGATCGCAGATGAACAGCGCGACGGCACCCCAGATGATGAAGAATCCGATCCAGCGCTCCGGTTCGAGCTCCTCGCCCAGCACAGTGACTGCCAGGGTGATTTGGAGAACTGGAGTCAGGTACTGCATCAGACCCAAGGTGGCCAGCGGCAGGCGTTTGGCACCTTCGCCGAAGAGAAGCAACGGAATGGCGGTAGCAACACCGGCGCTCATCATGAGCAGCACGTGACCAGTTCCTTCGGAGGTAAAGGTGCTCTGCCCGTTGTAGGTCAACCAGAGGATGTATGCCAGCGCAATCGGTGTAATTACGGCGGACTCGGCCGTCAGCGAAGCTGCGGAGGAAAGCGATACCCGCTTCTTCATTAGTCCGTAAAAACCGAAACTGAACGCCAGCGCCAGCGCACCCAACGGCGGATGTCCCACACCAATTGTGAGAACAATGACCGCAATGGTTGCCAGGATGACACTGCCGAGCTGCAACCGCGAGATGCTTTCACGGAAGAAAATCATCGCCAACAAAACGCTGACCAGCGGGTTGATGAAGTAGCCGAGCGCAGCCTCCGCCACCTGCCCATTGTTGACCAGGTAGACGTACACACCCCAGTTGACGGAGATCAACAGTGCGGCAATAAAAATAGTGCCCCAGGTCTTGGCACTCGCGGCCTTCAGCTCTGGCCATGCGCGCATGAAGCTGAGGGCAATGACCATAAAGACAAGGGTCCAGACGAATCGGTGCGCCAAAATCTCTACGGCCCCTGCTGGTTCCAGCAAGGGGAAATAGAGCGGAAACAGCGCCCACAAAAGGTACGCACCGAATGCCTGAATCACTGTTGACTGACTCCTTTTCGTTCTTGTTGAAACTGACTGCGTACTGGCAGCAGAGTTCTAGCCGCTTCATCCTAGTCGTTTGGACTTGGCCGCTTAGTCCTGGCTTCTATTAGGTCTGGCCGCTTAGTTCTGGCTCAGCCCCGGCGCAAAGAGCGGATCTTTATCCGTGAAGCCGGAACTCAGCACCGGGCGAATACCAAAACGGCCACGCGCCGCATCTGACGGCAGCGCCTCGACAGCTTTCACATCGGGCATTTTCTTGACATCCATCAACGATTCAGCGTCACCATAGACCAGTAAACCGTTGAAGCCGAGCCGTTCGTCGTCAATCGCGACGTCTGCGTAAGCAGCCGCTAACTCCAGCTGATCTTGCAGCAGCTTTTCTTCGCTCGCTGTTTTACTCGGCTGCGGCAAATACCGGGTGCTCACACCGCCGATGATTGCAGTCGATACTCGCAGAGAGGGCTCTTTTTCATAGACCTGTGCCGCTTCTTGCGCATCGAGCAGCCGGTCAAAAGTCACCATCGCCCAGAACTTCGGGTCCTCCACGACTGGCTGGCCGGTCTTTAGCCGGTAGTCCTCTTTCTTCATATTCGCGAGGGACTCGTCGGCACGCTCTACGTACTGCTCGGTTGCTTCCCACGGGTCCGGGCCGAGCGCATCGCCGTTGAGGTTCTGCGGCTTGCTTACCCGATCGGAGGTCGAAGCGACTGCTAACACAATCACCAAAATGACAACACAGAAACCAGAGATCAGTGCCATCACTGGCGAAATACTGCCGTCACCAGTGCTTTTCGCACGAGTTTCACGGCGTGGTGGGTTCTTGGATCCTGATGGGGTCTGCGTCATGCGCTCTGCCTCAAAACTTCCAATGCGTGGTTCAAATCATCTGGGTATGGACATTCGATTTCCATCCAGCGTCCATCTGCCGGATGGTGGAAACCAAGCGAGACCGCGTGAAGCCACTGGCGGTTGAGCCCCAGCCGCTTGGCCAATGCCGGATCGGAACCGTACATGGGATCGCCGCAGCATGGGTGATTCAGCGCAGAGAAGTGCACGCGAATCTGGTGCGTGCGCCCAGTCTCTAGATTCACCTTCAGCAGCGTTGCTGGGGCGAAGGCCTCAAGCGTTTCGTAGTGCGTCACAGCATGCTTGCCATCCTGGCGGACGGCAAAGCGCCAACCCGCCGAAGGGTGACGGCCAATCGGCGCATCAATTGTCCCCGACAGCGGATCCGGATGCCCCTGAACCAGAGCGTGATAGGTCTTGGACACCTCACGGTTTTTGAACGCCCGCTTGAGCACGGAGTAGCCCCGTTCGGAGCAGGCGACAACCATCACGCCAGAGGTGCCAACATCGAGGCGATGTACGATGCCTTTTCGCTCGGGCGGACCGGAGGTAGAAATGCGGAAACCAGCAGCCGCCAGTCCGCCGATAACCGTTGGGCCTTCCCAACCGACCGACGGATGTGCGGCCACACCGACAGGCTTGTGAACAGCCACCAAATCGGAGTCGTGGTAGAGCACGTCCATGCCCTCGACGAGTTCTTCTTTGGGAACCAATGGCTTTTCCACCGGCGGTAACAACACAGAGAGGAAAGCGTTTTCTTCCAGTCGGTCGGACTTGCCAACGCTCACGCCATCGACCGTGATGTCCCCAGCCGCTGCCAAATCAGCCACCGCGGTGCGCGAGAGTCCCAGCAATTTAGACACACCGGCGTCTACCCGCATACCGGCCAAGCCCGGTGGAACGGGCATCTGCCGGGTTTCTCGGTCGGGCTGGTGCGCTCCCCCGAGTGCTGCACCGGTATTTACTGCATTGTCGTTCACTGCTGTCCTCCCTCCGCCGACTGCTTATGATCCGTCTGGGAAGATTTCTTCTCCGCTGCAATCTGATCAGCGAAGAGATCCGGCTCCTTGGAAAAAACCATCCAGATAACGAGGATAATAACGCCCACTGTAATCGCGGAGTCCGCGATATTAAATACGGCAAAACCCTTAACCGACAGGAAATCGACGACGTGGCCGACGTAGAAACCGGGTTCCCGAAACAGCCTATCGATGAGGTTGCCCAGCGCACCACCAGCAATAAGCCCCGCCGCAGTCGCCGATATAGGACTGCGCAACCAATGGGAAAAGCACATCACAGCCAGGATGTAAACCAGCTGCAACGTAGTAAAAACCCAGGTGGCGTTCGTGCCAAAGGAAAAGGCTGCACCGGGGTTAAAAACGAGCCGCAACTCGAAGAGATCGCCGATCACCTGCACCGCAGGACGGCCATCGAGAGTCTTCAAAGCGATAATCTTGGTCAGCTGATCAATGATCGCAACTGACACAATAACCGCAGCGAGAATCCCCCGCCGCGGGAAATATGTCCTCGTTTCCTTCTTAGTCACTGTCCCATAATGGCCTAACAAACCCATATTCAGCCAACTGACACCGCCCGGGTGGTTCCTATCCACCGCGAAACCGGTACGCTAACCGGTGTGACTCGACGTTTCCAATCTCAGTTTGTTCCGGCCTCCACTGCTTTACGACGTGCAGGAGACACCACCTCCTCGTGGTTCCGTCGACCTAGCCGCAGCGACCAGCCTGGTCACACCAAGCATGGCCTGCTGGCGAGGGTCGGCACCGCTGTTGTTGCCGCTACCACTGTGGTGTCATTGGCCGCGTGCTCGTCGGAAAGCTCGGTGGAAACGCAACCCGTGGACGTTGCACAACCCAAGGTCGAATTGACCAGTGCTGGTAGCGGTGAGCTGGCGAGCGTGCGCTGGAAGGACGACGGTGCAGAGCAGGAGTCGACCGTGGCGGTGACGCAGGGCTTCGCGCAGCGTGGCGGAAACGCCAATAGCGACCAGACGTTCCCGGACACCCGCCTGGAAATCCCCCTGACCAGCACTGTTACCAGCGATAACGATACTCGTGTGGTGACGTCAGAGGTGGGTAAACCCCACGGCTCCAACGATGAGCTGAATGAGGATATCGCTACCGCACAGGGCTTTATCTCTGATTGGTCAACAACGGCCACTGGTGAGGTCAAGGAACTCAAACTGGGAGCGCCGGAGAAGGCGACCGACACCGCTCGCGCTGGTGTGGAGATGGCGCTGCAACAGCTGCATTCCGTACCTATCGTCTTCCCCTCCGAGGACATCGGAAAGGATGCAACCTGGACGGTCGAAAGCGAGGTCGAAGGCCAGACCACGATGACGCAGAAGGTGACCTATACCCTGCTCAGCCGTGCGGGCGACATTGTTAATTTGAAGGTCGATGTCAAGCAGGTGCCGACCGTCACCGAGTTGGACACTGGCGGCGAGGGTGCACTGAAGGTTGTCGAGGCCACGACTGACATGCTTGCCGACCGCGTCACCATCGACCTGACTAAGCCGCTTCCGATGAAGGGCAACATCGACTTTGTGACCTCCGTGACCTACGGCGACGGCAACTCCGATGTGCGCATCACTCAGCAGACGCACCGCGGGCTGGAGTTTAAGGACGGCAGCGGGTCGAAGAAGTAGCCCAGAAGAAATAGCTCTGGCCAGCGCAAGGTTAGAAGACGAGAAAGTGTCTAGGTTTATGTCACTTTTCTGCCCAAAAAATGGGCGGAACTGTCATAAACCTAGACACTTTCTTTTGTCTGCCCCAGTGCACCCGACCGGACTAGGCTGTGATACCTGGCCCGATGGCGCCTAAGCCGGTGGAGGCGGAGGAGGCGCGTCCTCCGCCGGAGCCGGAGCCGGGGCCGGCGCAGGAGGCGGGACCTCCTCAGCCGGCGGTTCAGGTGCAGGAGGCGGAACTTCCTCAGCGGGTGGTTCGGGCGCCGGAGCCGGGGCTGGCTCCTCGACCGGTGCTGGGGCCTCCTCGACCGGAGCCTCTTCAACTGGGGCTTCTTCCTCCGGCTCAGGCGGCGGCGGAGGGGTTTCGCCCGGCGCGAGACAGAACCCCGGCTTGTGCTCCGGATCAAGCGTCGATGCCAGGTTGCAGGCCCATTCCTTGCTCAGCATCCAACGGCCATCCCTGTAAATGAAGTCCACCTGATCCACGAGCATCGGATCTTCCTCCGGGCGGAGGATATTGACGCCGGCTACGGCCTGCTTCGTCGTGAAGCCGGGCGTGATCGGATCAATGACATCAAAGCTGATTTCCTGCTCATTGGCACTATTGGTGACAATGTCGAAGAAATCGCCGGCAGTATCTCCGTCCTCGATGGTCAGCGCCTTTTCCTCGATAGGTAAATCGGGGTTGATAAGGCGTGCGAGGACGTCGTTAAGCTCTGCGCGCGTCGGCAGCATGATGACTGGTTCCGCCGAGCTGGATGTCTTCGATTCAGTCGTCGGCGCTGCAGTATTGCCACCACCGCAGGCAGCGAGCCCAAGTGCGCTGACCGAGACCATTGCCGCTACTGTCACACCACGCGCTGTGCGCCAACGCATTCCGCTAACGCGCTGGTTGCAGGGGACTTTCATATGTGCACTACTCCAATAAAATCTGCATGAAGATTCGCTGGCTTCACGCCTTCCATAATCCTACACAAGGCCAAAACAACGCCTGGGTAAGATGGTGGACATGTCGACTCAGGATCATTCCCCGGCTAGCTCGGCCTCGTCTAGCACGGCCTCCCCTCGCCGAATCGTTGTCATCACCACCGGCGGCACCATCGCCTGCACCACGGATCACAGCGGTGCGCTAACCCCGACCATCTCGGGCACGGAGCTCGTCGCAGCGGTCGCGCAGCGTTATCCAGAGGGCATGTTAGAGCTGGAGGTTCGTGAGCTCGGGATGCTGGACTCGTCGAATCTCGCGTTCACCGACGTTGACCGTATTCTCGCCACTATTCACGAAGTGCTTGACGACGACTCCGTGGACGGTGTCGTCGTAACTCATGGCACGGACACGATGGAGGAAACGGCCATGGCTGCCGATATTTTCCATGCTGACTCGCGTCCGGTTGTCTTTACTGGTGCACAACTTCCCTATGATCATCCGGAAACCGACGGACCGGGGAACCTCTTTGAGGCCGTGACCATTGCTTCCGATGCCTCTGCGCAGGGAATTGGCGTTCTTATTGTCTTTGGCCACGCAGTCTTGCCGGTACGAGGTGCGACGAAGTGGCACACAACCGATCCTTTGGCTTTTGCCACTAATGCACCGGAGGAGCCGGTTCGTCCAGATCCGCTGCCTCTGGCGGCTTTGGCGGGCTCGAAGGTAGAGATTATCCCCGCCTACTTGGGTGCAGATGGATCACTGCTGGATTCGGCAGTCGCCGCCGGTGCACGCGGCATTGTCGTAGAGGGCCTGGGGTCGGGCAATGTCTCCGATGAGTTTGCCGCTGCCATTGACCGGGCCATTGCGGCTGATGTGACCGTCGTGATGGCAACGCGCGTTCCGCGCGGTGATGTCCACGCCGCCTACGGCGGTGCCGGTGGCGGTGCGACGCTGGCTCGGCACGGTGTGATTAGCGCTGGTTGCGTGCATGCACCGCAGGCGCGCATCATTCTCGCCGCCGCGCTGGCTGCGAATGTGCATCCGCAGACGCTGTTCTAATTCACGCCTCGATGATGCGGATGATTTTCGCCGGGTTTCCAGCCACGACTACGCCCGCGGGAACGTCCTTAGTCACCACGGCACCCGCGGCGACCACAGAATTGTCGCCGACGTGAACACCGCCCAGGATGATGGCTCCGCCACCGATCCAGGCATTGCGTCCGATGATGATTTCATCTCCAGACTCTAGATAAGCGGCGCGGGCCTCAGCTCCCAGTGGGTGTACTGGTGGAAGCAGCTGCACGTTGGGCCCGAGCTGCGCATAGTCGCAGATTGTCACCTTCACCACGTCAAGTGCGGTGAGCCCAAAGTTGATGAAAACGTTGTCGCCGATGTGGATGTTATCGCCGTAGTCCAGGTAGATCGGCGGGCGAACGGTGCTGCTCTCTCCGAAAGACCCCAGTGCCGGTGCTAGCACTTGCTGTGCTGCCTGCTGGTTTTCGCGGAATGCGACCTCAAATTCAGCGGCCACCTGGCCAATTCGCGCGTTCAGAGCCTGTGATTCCGGATGATCGGCGATATACCACTGACCGTTCAGCATGCGCTGGCGGTTATCCAGACCGTCGTCGGGAAGTGTGGTCGACGGATTCGGATCTCGATCGGTGTTGCGCAACGAGGCGCGGCGAGCTGTCTCAAGCTCTGCAATGCGGGATTCGGTAGTCATAGTGCCCCAGTTTACGGACAGCGCATAAACAGAGCGCCGCGAACGGCATCGAGGCAGGCAACCGCATCAAGCATCCGCGTCGGGGCCGAGTTCGTCTTCGCTTTCCCGTTCAGGTTGCGGCAAGTCGAGAGCTGCTGCTTCGTCGGATGCCAGCCACTCCGGCCAGTCCAAACTGCACACCGCGGAGCACGGGCGCAGCTCCGGGTCGTCCTCCTTCAGCGTAATCATGCGCCCGGGGCCACTGGTGCGGCTTTCAAAGCGGACAGTCACAATCCCGTGCCCCGAACCCTGCACCCAACCATGTCCATACTCGCTGTGGTGCACATCCGAGGTAGGTGCCCACTTGGAATCGGAAAGCCGAACGGTCGGCAACGCACCGGTTCCAGATAGCTCGACCAGGCCGGCGGGAGCGTCGGAAAGCGCAGGTGCTGGCACTCGATCTTCGACGGTGATAGCGCGGTCGAGCTCAGGAAACAGGACTTCTTGTATGTGCGAATCCAGCCCGGAGAAACCGACGCCCACCAGTCGCACTGGGCCGACCTCCGCGGGCGTGAACGCGATTCGGTGCGCCACGGCCATGAGAGTGTCGAAATCCTGTGTGGCATAGGCGAGTGTCTCAGATCGGGTATGGATGCTCAGGTCAGACAGACGCACCTTGCAAGTGATGGTGCGGGCACCACGGCCATCTTTTTTGAGCCGTCGAAAAGCGGACTCACCCGCGCGATCGACGGCGGCGTGGAGCTGGGCCTGCGACTCCAAATCCTCAGGGTAGGTGTACTCCGCCGATACAGACTTGGCGACATCTCGCTCCTTAACCGGCCGATCGTCCGTCCCCTGCGCCAGCTGCCACAGCATCACACCGGTTTTGGATGTCAGCGAAACCTCGACATCGCGCTGGGACATGGCGGCAAAATCACCGATCGTCTCCACGCCCAGCGTGTGCAATTTTGCAGCGGTGACAGGGCCGATGCCCCAGAGCTTCTCTACCGGTAATGGGTGTAGAAGCTCGTGATTGCGTGCGGGGTCCAGCACGTACACGCCATCGGGTTTCGCCAGGCCTGACGCAATTTTCGCGAACTGCTTGCCCGCGCCCGCGCCTATCGACGAGGCCAAGCCGGTCTCCCGCCGAATATCTGCCCGCAGCTGCTCCGCCCAGGCAATGACCTGCTCCTTCGAGGCGCCTTGCAGCTCTTCGGGTTCCATGAAAGCCTCGTCAACGCTGAGCTGCTCGACCACGGGCACGCGCTCGCGGATTACAGAGAACACGCGGCGCGACACCGGCCCGTAGATGCCCTTGCGCGCGCTGACCGTCACTGCGGTCGGTGGCATGAGACGACGTGCGCGAGCCATCGGCATAGCCGAGTGCGCGCCGTACGCGCGGGCCTCATAGGAGGCACCGGCGACCACACCTCGACCACCCAGCCCGCCGACGAGAACTGGCCGCCCGCGCAGAGTCGGGCGAGTGAGCTGCTCGACGGACGCGAAGAACGCGTCCATGTCGATGTGCAGAACCCACCGCCCGGAAGTCGGCATAGAGATTACTCTCCCCTACTGCTTGGCAATATCCGCCGAGCAGCCGTCCGCCACGTCGTAGCTCAGGGACTCTCCGCCAGCGACGACCTCGAAAGCGGTTGCGAGAACTTCCCGGGCGATGAGGTCAGCGTGGCGGTTGGCCCACTCCTCACGCTCGGCCGGCACCTGCAACTTCACCGAAATGCGGTCGGTGACCTCAAGGCCAGCGTTCTTGCGGGCATCCTGCAGACCACGGATGCGGTCAGCGGCCCAACCGCGGGACTCCAGGTCCTCGTCGAGCTCAGTGTCGAGCACAACCAGGCCATTGACGCCGTCGACCTCAGCGGTGGAATCTGGCGAGATCGCGACCAGGTTGCGGGTGTACTCACCCTCCTGCAGCGGAATACCATCGGCGACAACCGTGCCGTCGGCAACCTCGTAGTTGCCAGACTTCACAGCCTTAATGACCTTCTGGACGTCCTTACCCAGGCGTGGACCGGCCACGCGAGCGTTAACGGAGACTTCGAAACGTCCCACCGAGTCCACGTCGGAGGTGAACTCCACCTTGTCGACGTTGGCCTCGGAGGAAACGATGTCGGTGTACTCACGCAGACGCTCGGCATCCGGGAATGCCAGGGTCAGCTTCTTCAGCGGCAAGCGGTTACGCAGCTGGTTGGCCTTGCGGATGCGCGATGTTGCCGAGCAGACATTGCGGACAATGTCCATGGACTCAACGAGTTCGTCATCGGTCGGCAGCTTGTCGACGTCCGGCCAATCCTCCAGGTGCACCGAGCGGCCGCCAGTGAGCGAGCGCCAGATGACCTCGGTGGCCATCGGCAGCAGCGGAGCAGCCACGCGGGTGAGAACCTCCAGCACCGTGTACAAGGTATTGAAGGCCTCTGGGTGCTTGACATCGCCGGCCCAGAAGCGGTCGCGGGAGCGGCGCACGTACCAGTTGGTCAGTGCGTCACAGAACTGACGGACCTCATCGGTGGCAGAAGCAATGTCAGTGTTGTCCAGGCACTCAGTAACAGCACGGACGGTTGCTGCAAGCTTGGCCAGGATGTACTTGTCCAGGATGTTGTCGGAGTCTACCGACCACTCGGCCGGTTTGGAAGCGTAGAGCTGCAGGAACGAGTATGCGTTCCACATCGGCAGCAGCGCCTGGCGCACGCCCTCACGAATACCCTGCTCGGTGACAATCAGGTTGCCGCCGCGCAGAATCGGGCTGGACATGAGGAACCAGCGCATGGCGTCGGAGCCGTCGCGGTCGAAGACCTCGTTGACGTCCGGGTAGTTGCGCTTGGACTTACTCATCTTGTTGCCGTCATCGCCCAACACGATGCCGTGGGCGACGACCTTCTTGAACGCCGGGCGGTCAAACAGTGCAACCGACAGGACGTGAAGCAGGTAGAACCAGCCGCGGGACTGGCCGATGTACTCCACAATGAAGTCGGCCGGTGCGTGGGACTCGAACCACTCCTTGTTCTCGAACGGGTAGTGGAACTGCGCAAACGGCATGGAACCGGAGTCGAACCAGACATCCAAGACATCCGGGACGCGGCGCATCATGGACTTACCGGTCGGGTCGTCCGGGTTCGGACGAACCAGCTCGTCAATCTCCGGGCGGTGCAGTGTGGTCGGGCGAACGCCGAAGTCCGCCTCCAGCTCATCGAGGGAACCGTAGACGTCGACACGCGGGTACTCGTCGTTGTCGGAAACCCACACTGGAATAGGCGAACCCCAGTAGCGGGTACGGGAGATGTTCCAGTCACGTGCGCCCTCGAGCCACTTGCCGAACTGACCGTCGCGGACGTGCTCCGGCATCCACTCAATCTCGTTGTGGTTGAGCTCCACCATGCGCTCGCGGATCTTGGTAACGGACACAAACCAGCTCGGCAGTGCCATGTAGATCAGCGGCTCGCCCGAACGCCAGGAGTGCGGGTAGGAGTGCTCGATGGTGCGGTGCTGGACGACGCGGCCAGCGGCCTTCAGGTCACGGATGATGTCCTTATTGGCGTCAAAGACCAACTTGCCCTGGTACTCCGGCACCTGTGAAGTGAACTTACCGTCCATGTCCACCGGAATGATGACATCAATGCCGTATTCATTACAGGTGTTCATATCGTCTTCACCGAAGGCCGGCGCCTGGTGGACCACACCAGTACCGTCCTCGGTGGTGACATAGTCGGCCACCATGATCTGGAAAGCGTTCGGGTGATCTGCGAAGTAGTCGAAGATCGGCTGATAGGTCAGGCCTTCCAGGTCAGCACCAGCGAAGGTAGCCACGACCTCGTGTTCCTTGCCCAATTCCTTGGCGTAGGCACCAATCAGTGCTTCTGCCAGCAGGAAGGTCTTACCTGCAAACTCCGGCACGGAGGAATCCTCGCCGACCTTAACTACGGCGTAGGTGACCTTCGGGTTCACGGCCAGACCAAGGTTGGACGGCAGCGTCCACGGCGTGGTGGTCCAAGCGATAGCCGCAGTGTCAGCGAGCACCGGGTTGTCCGCCAGCGTCTTCTCCGCTGCCGAGCCTGCCTTGGCGCCGGTGAACGGGAAAGTCACGGTCAGGGTCGGGTCCTGCCGCATCTTGTAGGAGTCATCCAGGCGGGTCTCCTGGTTGGACAGCGGGGTGTGCTCTGCCCAGGAGTACGGCAGCACGCGGAATCCCTGGTAGACCAGGCCCTTGTTGTAGAGCTCCTTGAAGGCCCAAATCACGGACTCCATGTAACTCATGTCCATGGTCTTGTATCCGCCGTCAAAATCAACCCAACGCGCTTGACGAGTGACATATTCCTTCCACTCGCCCGCGTACCGCAACACCGACTCAGCGCAGTACTTGTTGAAGTTAGCCAGACCCATTTCCTCGATCTGGCCCTTGTCCTTAATACCGAGCTGCTTCTCTGCCTCCAGCTCAGCCGGCAGACCATGGCAGTCCCAGCCAAAGACGCGACCAACCTGGTAGCCACGCATGGTCTTGTAACGCGGAACGATGTCCTTGACGTAACCGGTCAGCAGGTGACCGTAGTGCGGTAGACCGTTGGCGAACGGCGGGCCATCATAAAAGACGTATTCGTCAGCACCATCACGCTGATCGATAGAGGCCTGGAAAGTGCTGTCCTTGCCCCAGTACTCCAGGACCTTTTCTTCCAGCTCCGGGAACTTCGGGCTGGAGGTGTACTTACCAAAGTCAGCAGTGCGCGGATACGCGCCACCTGCCGGAGTGGCCTCAGCAGAGGCATTTACATCGTTCGAATTAGACACCGTTTCTACGTCACTTCCGTGGTCGAACATCATTAATACTCACCACGGGGACGCATGCCTAGCCCCTTCAGCGTTGTTACTGGTGACGCTGAAAAGGAGTCTCGCGCGGTACCACCCCGCTTGGCATCACGCTTTACGACGGTTCTTGCGAACAAGAACCATGCGGTTTCACGCGATAGCCCGCTTATTTAATAAGGCTTTGTAACGGTGCCAAACCGTTCGGTTCTACTGGGCCCATTTTCTACTGGACTGTTCTTCCGAAACGCTCCCCGGTGATGGCCGGCTCATTGCGCGTATGGGTGTCAGTATAGCAGTGTCTCAGGCAACTACTACAACCCTGACCGGAACAAAGAATGCGATTGGTTCGCAGGGAAAGATAACAAAAACCACCGCGCTCTGCCTCCCCTCTCTGTGGAGCCGAGCGTGGTGGTTTTCTACGTGTTGGCTACGTAATTAGTTGTTGTAGCCGTCGGCCGGGGCAGCCGACTCGCGAGAGTTCAAGTCGTCCAGCTGGGACTCCAGGAAGGTCTTCAGGCGGGTGCGGTACTCGCGCTCGAAGATGTGCAGCTCCTCGATGCGCCCCTCCAGAGCGGTCTGCTGCTCCTTGACGGTGGTCATAATCTCGTGGTGCTTGCGCTCTGCATCGTCCTGCAGCGCGGTTGCCTTCTGCTGCGCTGCGGTGATGGTGGCGTTAGAGCGAGCGTCTGCGTCGCTGATCATCTGCTCGCTGCGCTGGCGAGCGTCAGTGAGGGTCGACTCAGACTCGTTGCGGGCATCAGCCAGCAGCTGCTCACTGCGCTCCTTGGCATCAGCCAAAGTTGCTTCTGCCTCATTGCGAGCGTTGGTGATAGTGCGCTCGGCCTCTTCATTGGCCTCTGCCACGGTGCGGTCAGCGTTTTCACGAGCCTCGGTGACAAGCTTGTTGGCCTCAGCATCGGCGTCAGTGGTGACGCGATCAGCGGTGTCCTGAGCAGCCTGCAGGATACGAGCAGCGCGGAGGCTAACTTCCTGCGACTCGGTGCCGGTGCTTGCTGCAACTGCCTGCGGCTGCTCCGCAGCTGCGGAGGAAGCCTGCTGTGCAGAAGCCTCTGCCTCAGAAGCACGCTTCTCAAGAGCATCCAGACGATCCTGGTAGTGAGCCTCAATCTCCTGCTGCTGAGCGCTCAGGCGCTCGTTGTACTCAGCGCGCAGCTCCTGCTCAATTTCCTTGCGCAGCTTGTCCTCATCGACAGCCGGCGCCGCAGCCGCAGCACCGGAAGAAGCGTAGTCTGCGCCGCTACCCTGCTCTAGCTGACCTTCAAGGTCCTCAACGCGCTGGCGCAGCTCAGCGTTTTCATCCTGGAGCTCACCCAGTGCGTCCTCTACGAGGTCGAGGAACTGATCGACCTCGTCCTCGTTGTAACCACGCTTGCCAATCGGAGGCTTGCTGAAAGCCACATTATGCACATCAGCCGGAGTCAACGGCATGGTGAGTTCCCCTAACACTTTGAGCGGACAGTTCTTAAGAAATCTTAAGAGAATTATTTCCAGTAGTACTGTTTACCCGGCCAATCCTACCTGCTCTAGTCACAGTCCTCACCCCATTTATTTTGGGCAGGACTCTATCCCCCACGTTCTAACCAATGGCAAAGTTCTAGTAAAACGTTAAACCTCGCCCTTACCCTGCACCTTTAGCCACAGAACTTTACCCCCGACACAATAAAAACCCATTGGGGATTACATTCCCCAACGGGTTCCTATTATTGCCCCCGATTAACACCCCCGGTAGCAATTCAATGCCCGAGAACATCACATTCGGGACAGTCAAAACAACACAGCTCCACCGAAATCCACATTGTGGACCCCAAGCAAACAGTTAGCGATATTTACGCCACCGCGCCGAGAGCTACCTGCAGCACCATTCGCAGAATCATAAGGATAAAGAACAAAACAAGCACAGACATGTCCACCATCACGTTGCCCATCGGCATAGGCGGGATGAGTCGGCGCAACAGCTTCACCGGCGGGTCGGTAATGACAAAAACAACTTCGCCAATCGACGAAAACACCCTGCCTGGTCGCCAAGAGCGAGAAAATGACTGAATCATTTCAATCACAATGCGAGCCAACAGCAGATAGGTGAAAAGCTTCAGCAGGATTAGCAGAACTAGCAGTAGTGAAGACACGAATAAACAGTCTAGCTAATTGATCGAAATACGAAACACTAACAAGCCATGCGAGCCGGCTGACTAGCCGGACATCCGGTCGAACTGGCCCTCGTTGACATCGCAGCCATGCGGGTACAGGGTGAACACGGAGCCGTCAGCCTTGATTCGACCGCGCAAACCGAAAACCAGTCCAGCAACGAAGTCGACGTAGCGCTTAGCCTCAGATGGGTCAAGCTCACTCAGATCGAAGGTGACAATGTCACCGTCGCGGAAGTGCGAACCGATGTCCGGAGCCTTGGAGTACTTGTCCTGGAAACCACTTTCCGGCTTGATGAAGACCTGCTCCGGTTCCTTGGTCTCAGCAACGGAGTGCAGGTTGCCGTAGCGGTAGTCCTCCTCGCGGGAGTTCACACTTGCAGCCTCACGTGGAGCCTCTTCGCGCAGCTCGTAGCGGTGACGCTCCGCACGACGCGAGTCGGCATAGGAGTCATCAAAACGCTCCTCGTCACGGCGGTCAAACTCGTCGTAGTGCTCGTCGTAAGCCGCGTCATCAGTCGGGGTAAGACCGAAGAAATTTGAAACCCCACGGAAGAAATCAGCCATCTTCTGCTACGTCCTTCTTAGTGTGCGAATTTAAGTCTGTGCTACCCACAACCTACCGGCTGGGTTGGCAATATCGCATAGACACGCGCAAATTTGGCGCGCCAAAATTACAACTTTGAAACTTAGCCCTGCTCAGGCAGGATTACGATGCCCGCCTGACGGCCGGTCTTCCCCTCCCGCCGGTAGGAAAAGTACTGCTCACTTTCAATAGTGCAGCTGGGCTCGACATTGACATGCCGTACACCGAGGTCATAGAGCTGACGCATCAGGCCGGCGCGCACGTCAACACCGGCAGTCCCCTGCTTCGTTCGCGTCTTCGCTCCGGGTAAATGCTTATCGACGTCATCGGCCATCGACTCAGGCACCTCGTAATTGTGGCCAGAAGCCGCCGCACCGAGAAGCGCATGGATATTCTCGGGCATGGCACCGAGCTCAATCATCTTCTCGACAGATTTACGAACGATTCCGTTGCGGGCGCCGGTTCGCCCCGCGTGTACCGCAGCGGCGACACCCGCATGATCGTCGGAAAGCAAGACGGGAACGCAATCGGCAACGAGTACTACCAGCGCGAGACCCGGCGTGGTCGTGACGATGGCGTCGGTGGCCGGGACAGGCTCAGTTTGTGGTTCGTTGACGACGGTGACCGTGTTGGTGTGAAGCTGCTCCATATAGACGAAGCGGGCACGGTCGATTCCCAGAGAATCGGCCAAGCGCTGGCGGTTGCGTTCGACTGCGGACGGGTCATCGCCGACATGATCTCCAAGATTGAAGGAATCATATGGTGGCAGCGAAAACCCGCCGCGCCGATTCGTCAGAATTTTTCGGCTGCGGCGGGATTCAGTCATGATTTCTTAGAAGCCCCACTCCGGCAGGTCGCTGGAAGCCTGGTAGCCGCCACGACGGTCGTCGCGGTCATCGCGATCCTCGTAACGGTGAGCACCACGGTAGGTGCGGTTTTCCTGCGTACGCGGTGTCGGGTTATCGGTGAACAGACCACCGCTGTTCGGGTTGGTGCGCGGGACAAAGCGGTCGCGATCCTCACGCTCGCGCGGCTGTGCGACCGGGCGCTCTTCCTCCACACGCGGGGCCGGAGCGCCGAGGTTGTCACCGCCCGGCAGTGCGCTGCCCTGTCGCGGTGCCTGCTCAGCGGCCGGACGCGCCTCGGCATCCTGTGTAGCCGGACGTGCAGCGGCACCTGCGGCTGGCTTGTCCAGCGGGTTTCCGTTACCCTGCTCAAAACCGGTAGCAATCACAGTGACGCGAACTTCGTCACCGAGGTTGTCGTCGATGATGGTACCGAAGATGATGTTGGCATCCGGGTCAGCCTTTTCCTCCACGATGGACGCGGCGGCATTGACCTCCATCAAGCCCAGGTCGGAGCCACCGGCGACGGAAATAAGCACACCCTGTGCACCATCCATGGTGGACTCCAGCAGCGGGGAGTTAATGGCCTGAGTAGCGGCGTTCATCACACGGTCGTCGCCGCGTGCGGAACCAACGCCCATCAGAGCCGAGCCAGCCTCAGCCATTACCGAGCGGACGTCGGCGAAGTCGACGTTAATCATGCCCGGAATGGTAATCAGGTCAGTAATACCCTGGACACCGTTGTAAAGAATCTCGTCGGCGAAGCGGAACGCGTCCATCATGGACAGATCCTGTTCACCAATCTGCAGCAGACGCTGGTTCGGAATGGTGATAAGGGTGTCACAGACCTCCTTGAGGGTTTCAATGCCCTCGGCGGCCTGGCGTGCACGGCGCTTGCCCTCGAAGTCGAACGGCTTGGTTACGACACCAACAGTCAGGGCACCGGACTTCTTGGCGATGCTCGCGACAACCGGAGCTGCACCGGTACCGGTTCCACCGCCCTCACCTGCGGTAACGAAGACCATGTCGGCGCCCTTGAGGGTCTCTTCAATCTCGTCCTTGTGGTCTTCCGCGGAAGTGCGGCCAACCTCGGGGTTAGCGCCAGCTCCCAGACCACGAGTTGCCTCACGCCCAATGTCGAGCTTGACATCAGCGTCGGAGAACATCAGGGCCTGCGAGTCGGTGTTGACTGCGATAAATTCGACACCCTTCAGCCCCTCCTCGATCATGCGGTTGACAGCATTGACGCCACCGCCGCCGACACCGACGACTTTGATAACGGCGAGGTAGTTATTCGGGGAGGTCATTGCGCGTTTCTCGCCCTTTCCTATAGGTCCTAAATAATTTCATCTAGCCACGTTGCACATGGGCCGCACGACAGCATTGGCACCGCCGGGCAGTACAGCTCTCCATGACACCGCACGGAAGAAGTGCATCATGGCCGAAAAGCTGTTGACCCCATTGTGGTCGAAAACTGCAAATAATTCAGCGACCTTTTAGCGCGTGTCGCTACCTTAAACCTGCACTTGAGGGATAGTGTTTAGCCACAGAAATCACTCCAGACACCACCATTCTCTACTCTCCCTTAGCAGCGGGTAGTCGGGGGTTGGAGACATTCCAAATCTTCTCGCCACGGTTCAGCACAATCTCCGTCGCGCGTGCCTTTTCTGCCGCATTATCCGAGGACCCGAAGTACACCTCGTATCCATCGGTCAGAAATAGCTTGATCTCTGCCTCGGAAGGAGCGCTAATCCGCTCCACACGGTGTGCAACGGGCTCTGGCAACGCCTTGACGACGTTCAAAACCGCCTTGATAACGCGCGGTTCGGGGTCAACTTTGCCGTCTGTTGGCTCATCCACACGAGGTGCATCAACAACCTCGATGACACCCGCCGGCGGGGCTGCCGTGACGAACTCCTGACCATTTGCGGAAAACAGATGCTCTCCGTCAGTGGCACGGACAAACACCACCGGGGTGAATTCCCGTACCGAAATAGTCACGCCCTGCGGCCACGAACGACTGACAGTCACGCTATCGACCCACGGCTGCCCCGCCACGGAGCGCGCTGAGGCATCCGTGTCCAAGCGAATGAGCTTTTGATTCTCGGAGATACCACTGGCCTCGACAATCGCGTCTTTATCCCCGTGGACGACGCCTTCAACATCGATGTTTTTCACAACCAGCCACGGCGAAAACCACACCACCGCTGCAACGATGGCGATAATCGCGACCAGGCCACCGCCGATGAGCCAGCCGCGTCGCGGGGCGCGCGCTGAACGCCGACGCCGCGACGCTGTTGTGCCCCGGTCTGCACCGTCGGTCTGCTGAGATTGCTTTCGGCTGGTTTTCACAGTGCTACGACTCCACCTGTTCGTCGTTGTCTCCGCTGAGCTCGCGCACGATTTCGTCGGCAAGCATCGTCACAGAGCCAGCGCCGATGGTCAGGATGACGTCGTGCGGTTCGGCGATTTCGCGAACGCGAGCCGGGACGCTGGTGAAATGCGGCTCATACGTCACAGGGATGGTCATTTTGTTGGCAATGAGCGCGCCGTCGACGCCCGGCAGTGGCTCCTCGCGGGCGCCGAAGACATCGAGCAATACGGCCTTGTCCGCCAGAGACAGGGCGGCAGCGAACTCGTCGGCAAAGTTGCGAGTACGCGAGTACAAGTGCGGCTGGAACACAGCGATGACCTTGCCACGACCGGCCTCGGTGACCAACTCCCGAGCTGCGCCGAGAACTGCGGAGACCTCGGTCGGGTGATGCGCGTAGTCGTCGTAGATACGAGCGCCAACAAATGGCCCCTCGCCGATACTGCCGTGGTAGTCAAAGCGGCGACGGACACCGGTGAATTCACCGAGACCGCGCGCCATACGCCCCAAATCTGCCCCGACGCAGTCGCCACCAACCATTGCGGCCAGCGCGTTGAGCGCCATGTGACGGCCGGGCTGATGCAGTTCAAACCTCACCGATGTCGAGCCAACAGTGGCCTCCACGCGGGCGCCACCACCGACGGGAGTCCAGCCGTGCAAAACGGCACCGACCGGCAGCGTCGGGTGTTTAGCCAAGGCTTCTTCCCCACCATAAGCCAGCACGTTAATGCCGCGCTCCACCGCGCGCTCGCCCAATGCGGCCGCATGCGGATCCTCAGCACAGATGACCAGATGACCGCCATCCTTAATGCGCTCTGCAAAAGCGTCAAAGACGGCGTAGTAGGTCTCGTCGTCACCGAAAAAGTCAAGGTGATCGGGCTCGATGTTGGTAATTACGGCCACTTCCGGCTGGTAGGTCAACAGCGAGGCATCCGACTCATCGGCCTCAGCAACAAAAACGTCACCACTGCCCTGGTGAGCATTGACGCCGGCCTTGCTCATCAGACCGCCAACGGCAAAAGACGGATCCAAACCAGCTGCCTGCAAAGCGGCGACGGTCATCGATGTAGTCGAGGTTTTGCCGTGAGTACCGGCGATCAGGAGAGCCTTGGAGTCCTGCATCAACAGCGCTAACACATCGGAGCGCTTGAGCACCGGAATGTCCAGCTCATGTGCACCGGCCAGCTCCGGATTCGTCTTCGGGATAGCAGCGAAGGAAATGACCACTGCGTCCGGCAGCTCTCCCTCGCCAGCAAGCTCAAGATTCGTACGGTCATGGCCAATGGCGATGGTGGCTCCCATCGCACGCAGTCCCACCACCGCGCGGGACTCCTTGACATCGGAACCGGTAACACGAATGCCACGAGCCAACAGGATGCGAGCGATACCGGACATACCGGCACCGCCAATGCCAATCATGTGGACACTTGCGGGCAGCTCTCCCGTTACCGGCTGAAAGTCATCGAAATTAACGTTCATGTTTATGCTCGCTTTACTTCTTAGAGTTCACAGCCGCAGACAGCACCCGACGGGCGATGTTCTCCGCAGCGTTACCATGTCCAATGTTGGCCAGGGCGCGGCGCCCGTCGGCAAGCTTTTCTGGGGACGTGACCAGCGGAATCACGATATCCGAAACTGATGCCGCAGTCAGCGACTCGTCGGCGATGAGAATACCGCCACCAGCATCGATGACATCGGTGGCGTTGAGCGCCTGTTCTCCATTTCCGTGTGGCAGCGGTACATACACCGCAGGCAAGCCGACAGCTGAGACTTCAGCCACCGTCATCGCACCGGAACGGCACAAAATCAGGTCGGCGGCGGAGTACGCCAGATCCATCCGGTCGATGTACGGCACAGCGGCATAGGGGGCGTCCTCGCGGATAGCCTCGACCTCGACGTGATTCTTCTTGCCGTAGGCATGCAGTACAGATACACCGGCGTTGGCGAGCTCTGCGGCTGCACCGGTAACAGCTTCGTTGATGGAACGTGCCCCCTGCGAACCACCGGTGACAAAGAGCACCGGTCCCTCCTGCGGTAAACCGAAGAACTCGCGGGCTTCGGCACGCTTGGCGTCACGGTCCAGCGCCGCGAGGCTGGCACGCACGGGATTGCCAACGACCTCGGCCTTCAGGCCAGAGCCAGTCACGGCAGCCAAACCGACGCCCCCGAGTGCGACACCGAGCTTATTGGCCAGGCCCGCACGGGCGTTGGCCTCGTGAACCAGGAACGGAATCTTCTTCCCCGCACGGCACGCCATGTAGGCCGGTGCCGATACGTAGCCACCAAAGCCGATGACCGCATCAGCGTCAATACGCTTGAAAACCTTGCGGGTCTCACGCACCGCACGAGCGACGTTGAGAGGCAGCTTGAACAAATCCGCAGTCGGCTTGCGCGGCACCGGCACTGGCGGAATCAGCTCCAGGTCATAGCCTCGCGCCGGTACGAGGGTTGACTCCAACCCCCGATTCGTACCGAGTGCAATGACGCGGGCTTCCGGCTGCAGGTTCAAAATCGCATCCGCCACAGCCAATGCGGGTTCGATATGGCCAGCCGTACCACCGCCGGCCACCACAATGGTCGGAGCAGAGCCATCTTCCTTGAGAAACTGCTCAGACTCCGAAGCGCCTTTCGCCCCAGCGGCTGCGCCCAGATTCTTGTCTGCCATGGTGTTATCGATTCCTCCTCCGCGGTGCTGAACCGCCGTTCCTATTGTTTCGGCCCGGGCGCTGGCGCGAACGCGACTGTCCGCCACGACCTTCGCCCCGAATCCTACTGCCCCGGCCTGAGCTTGACGACGACCAGGAGCCCTGTGACCGTCCAGTCCGCGGCGACCTCGCTGTAAAACCCCGCGTCCGTCCGTTGTCACTACGAGAGGAATAATCCACTTCGCGGCCACGAACGCTGCCCGAGTTTCCGGAGCTGCCGGAGGTTCGGGAGCCACGCTGCGGGGCGGCACCTCGACCACTGCGGCTGCCTCCACTACGGCCGGCCCGATTGGGTCGGTCAGCTCGGCCACTGTAGGTTTCCCGCACTTGCGCCCCCTCGCCACGTGGAGTACGCGCTCCACTGGTCACCACGGGCGGACCGAAGCGTTGCGGATCGCGATGGGCACGCACCTTCGGCGCGTGGCGACGCGATTCGTCATACGGGATTGGTTCCGGAATACCCAGGAACCTGTCCAGCCCCGGACGTCCCGAAGTCTGCATTGCAGAGACTGCCTCCGATTCGTGGCGGGCACATGTGGCCAGCAGACCCATCGAGAACAACGTCACCATCGCCGATGTACCACCGGCGGAAATCAGCGGCAGCTGCAGACCAGTCACTGGCAACGCACCAACGACGTAGCCGATGTTGATGAAAGCCTGCACCACGGTTGCAGCAGTAATCGTGCCCGCGAGCAGACGGAGAAACGGATCGTTCTGACGACCGGCGATACGAAGTCCCACCCAGCCGAGCGCTGCGTAGAGCAAAATAACCATCAGCGCGCCGAGGAAACCAGTCTCCTCACCGATAATGGCGAAAATGAAGTCATTCTTCGCCTCCGGTAGGTATCCCCACTTCGCGCTCGACTGACCGAGACCGACACCTGTGAGAGAGCCGTCGGCAAGCGAAAGAAAGCCCTGGTAGGACTGGTAGGCATCGCCCTGCACGTCGTTGAAGTTACCAAGCAGCGAGTCCAAGTAGACCCTGATTCGCGCCGAACGGAAACCCGCGGTGACGGTAAAAATCACCAGGGCGAAAGCCGCAGCGGCAAGCAGCCCGGTGATGAATACGCGCGGCAGGCCAGCGAACCACGCCAACGCCACCACGACGAACGCCATGGAAGCAACCATGCCGAGGTCACGCTGCAGCATCACCAGTGCCAATATCACGAAGCTGACCGCACCGAACAGCCCGAACAAATCGGTATAGGACACAGCGGTGCGGACCTTTTCAGCCAGCAGCTTCGAACCCCACAGTGCCAGCGCGATCTTCGCGATTTCTGATGGCTGCATGGTGATACCACCAATACTCAGCCACGAACGCGCACCGGTTTCCTCCAGGCCGATGCCGATACCAGGGATAATCACCAAAACCAGCAGCACAAAGGACAAAATCAGCGCTGCTGTCGATAGCGAGCGAATCAATTCCACCCGCATTCGCAGCACAATCCACATGGAGATAAGACCCGCCACCACCATGACCAGCTGACGGATGAACACCGACCACACGCTGCCCGAGTCATTACCCGCGCTGGCCATGGATGCCGACAGCACCATCACCAGTCCGATTGACGTCAGCAGCGCGACGATAATCATCAGCAGGTGGTAGTCGAACAGCGGACGCGACTTCCAGTCGTTAAAACGCTCCACCCACGCCGGCCGCTCTCGAGCACTAGAGCTTGACGACGAGGGCCGCTGTGAACTGGTAGCCTTCGTCCCCTTTTGTGCCGTCGCGGCGCTAGCGCTTAAATTACGAGCCTTGCGGGAGTTATCCATCAGTTGACGTCACCTTCTGCGCCCATTGCGCGAACAAGTCGCCACGTTCAGCCATTCCGGAGTACATGTCCAAGCTGGCGGCAGCTGGTGCCAACAGCACCACATCCCCAGGGTTGGCATAATCACTAGCTGCCATACAGACCTTTGCCATGGCATCGACCTTGTCAGTGTCATCAATGACAACGACCGGCACAGCAGGTGCGATGCGGGAGAGCGCATCGCTGACTAGTTGCCTATCGACGCCCAGAACCACGGCGGCCTGCAGGCGATGAGCATGCTTCGCCACTAGCGGCGAGATTTCCGCGCCCTTGAGCTGACCACCGACGATCCAAACGACACGCTCATGACCGGACAGTGCAGCGTCGGCAGCGTGGGGGTTGGTGGCCTTGGAGTCATCAATCCACACGACATCATTTGCCTTATGGACAATCTGACCGCGGTGTGCGCGAACTTCGAAAGTCTCCAATGCCGCTGCAATTTGCTTCGGTGAGGTACCGATACTGCGCGCCATCGCAGTGGCGGCCACTGCGTCGAGAACACCCGCCCGGCCGGGAGGAGAAATTCCCGCTACCGGTGCGATGACAATGCCCGGACCAGAGTCGTCAGCTGCGGCATCGCCGCCGCCAAAAGCACGGTCGACAATCATGCCGTCGCGAACTCCGACCTGGTGTGCCTCCGGGGGACCATCGGTAAAGCCCACGACGGAGTTGCCGAGCTCGTCGTTTTTCAACATCTTTTCCACGTGCTCGACGACATCTGCGTCATCCGCACCGTAGATTGCGACAGTACCGCGCAGCGCACGGGTCTTGTCCAGACCGTAGTTTTCGTAAGAACCGTGCCAGTCGATGTGGTCTTCCGCCAGGTTCAGCAGTACTCCCGCATCTGGGCGAATGTTTGGAGCCCAGTGCAGCTGGAAGCTGGACAGCTCTGCGGCCAACACCTCGATACGAGGCTCAGCAGTCAGTGCGTCGTACAGGGCCACACCAATGTTGCCCACAGCTGCGCCCTGCTCCCCGAGCATGGCGGCCAGCATGGAGGTGGTTGTGGTCTTGCCGTTAGTGCCGGTGACTACCAGCCAGGTCCGTTTCGGACCCCACAGCTGGGCACAGTCGCCGGCGAAAGCCAGCGCCACATCACCGAATACCGGGACACCGGCCTCAGCGGCGGCGCCGAACAGCGGACTGGTCGGACGCCACCCCGGGGAGGTCACGATCGCAACCGCGTCGGCAAGCTCGTCGCGAGCGTCTGCGGTTGTGACGTGCCGAACCGAAAAGTCGGCGGCAACCAGTGCGCCGAGCGCGGAGTCATCCACGACGACAATTTCCGGACAGCCGATGTCCTTGAGCATCGCAATGGCACCGCGACCGGAAACTCCGGCTCCTGCCACCAGAACTCGACCAGAGCGCACCGTAGCGACTAAGTCGAGATTTCGGATATCGGTGAGGTTGGTCGGGTCTGGTGAGTTAATCATTGAAATACGCCTACCTGAGAGAGCCAGTCACTGTAGAAGATGGCTGCGCCAATCATGTTAAAAATGCCTGCGAGTAGCCAGAAGCGAACGACAACAGTTGTCTCCGCCCAACCTCCGTTTTCGAAGTGGTGATGGAGAGGAGCCATGCGGAATACGCGCTTGCCAGTCGTCTGGAAAACCGCGATCTGGATTGCCACGGAAGCAACTTCCATCACGAAGATGAAGCCAATGATAACCATCAGCAGCTCAGTCTTGGTGACAAATGACAGCCCCGCTACCAAACCGCCAAGAGCCAGCGAACCGGTATCTCCCATGAAGATCTTTGCCGGCGCTGCATTCCACCACAGGAAGCCCAAACAGGCGCCCAGACCCGCGACGGAAATAACGGCGATATCCAGTGGATCGCGGACGTTGTAGCAACCGCTGCCCAGCGAAGCCTCGCAAGAGTTACGGAACTGCCAGAAGGAAATCAGCGTGTAGGTGGCCAGTAGCAGTGCGGTGGCGCCAGCGGCCAGGCCGTCAAGGCCATCAGTGAGATTGACGGCATTCGTCCATGCGGCAATGACGATGAAGACAAATACCAGGAAGACAATCATGCCGAACCACACAGGCCCCGGTGCCAGATTCAGGAACGGAATATCTCGAATCAGCGACAAGCTCGTCGAACCGGGAGTCAAGCCAGACGCATCCGGGAACTGCAGCAGCAGCACGCCGAAAATCAGCGCTGCCGCCAGCTGCCCAACCAGCTTCGCTGTCTTGTTCAGCCCCAGGTTGCGTCCTTTGTAGAGTTTGATGAAGTCATCGGCAAAACCCAATGCGCCCATCGCCAGAACAAGGAACATCACCAACAGACCGGAGGCGGACGGCCCCACGCCAGTCTGGATATACGTAACGAGGTGTGAGAGGAAATAGCCAGCGACGATTGCGGCGATGATGGCGATGCCGCCCATAGTCGGAGTTCCCCGCTTGCGCAGGTGGCTCTTCGGCCCTTCTTCACGGATCTCCTGGCCAAGACCTTCAGCAGAGAATTTGCGAATAAGCACTGGTGTTAAAAAGACACTCACCAGAAATGCAATCGCACCACTGAGAATAAGTTGAATCACTTACTTTTCCTCTCCGCTTTCACCTTCGGGCGTAGTCCCAACCTTGGCAGCCAGCGAGTCCGCGACCCGCCACATACCGTCCGCATAGGAGGCCTTGACTAACACCACATCGTCCGGACGCACCTCGGCCGCCACCAAATCCGCGGCAGTGGATGTATCCGGCACCCTAGAAGTATTTAACCCCAACTCTTCCGCTTTGTCGGCCAGGGCATGCACATTAGAACTCTCTCCGACTGCAATTAGTCGATCGATGCCGCGGCCCACAAGGTACTCGCCAAGCGACGAGTGCTCATCTTCAGCGGAATCGCCAAGCTCACCCATCTGTCCAAGCACCGCCCACGATGAGGCGTCCTGGTGCGTTGGGCCAGCTGCTGTACGTGCCAGAGCGTCAATCCCCGCACGCATCGAATCAGGGTTGGCATTGTAGGAGTCGTTAATAACGACGATATTGCCAGTGAGCTGCTGGACATCCATGCGCCGCTCTGACGCTGCCACATGCGCAGCCATCGCCTTTGCGACCTGCTCAGCATCAATACCGGACTCCACTGCCACCGCAATCGCCGCCAGGGCATTGGCCACTTGGTGCGCACCATAGACCTGCAGTTGGATCGGGAATGTACGCCCATCCGGTACATGCAGGTCAAAAGATGCACGAGCAAAATCATCGAGCTGCACATTCGTGGCGCGGTAATCCGCGGTTGCGTGGCGTTCGGAGTTCTCATCGGCAGAGAAGAACACCACCTTCGCCTGGGTACGCGGAGCCATGCCAGTGACGTAGTCATCGTCGGCATTGAGTACGGCCACACCGCCCTGCTCCGCAGCCGGCAGCGCTTCCACGAGCTCGCCCTTAGCCTGCGCGATTGCCTCGCGCGAGCCAAACTCACCAAGGTGCGCCGTGCCAACATTGAGCACCGCACCAATGGTCGGTGGCGCAATGCGCGCCAGGTGGGCCACATGCCCAATTCCGCGTGCGCTCATCTCCGCAACCAGGTACTTCGTCTCCGGAGTGCACTGCAGCACCGTATACGGATGCCCAATTTCGTTGTTAAAGGACCCCTTCGGCGCCACCGTCGGACCGTCGGTACGCAGCAGCGTCGCCATCATGTCCTTCGTCGACGTCTTTCCCGCCGAACCCGTCACACCGACAACATGCAGCTGATCCTTCTTCAACTCGTCGACGACGTAACGCGCCAAATTACCAAGCGCTTCCAGCACCGCCGCCCCGGAACCATCCGGATCGTGTGCAAATGCGTCGGCATTGGAGTCCTGCTTACCAAGGGGCTTGACGACGACCGCAGGTTGCCCAACATCTCGTGCCGCCAGTGCCATCGGCGCTCCAGCTGCTACAGCCTGATCGATGAAGTCGTGGCCGTCGACACGCGCGCCCGGCAGGGCGAGGAAGAGCGAGCCTTCGCGAATCTTTCGGGAGTCGAATTCTGCGGGCTGAGTCACTGTGGCGTCATCATTGACGTGGGCGAGTTCACCTCCCACGATGTGAGCGATTTCCGCGGCGGTCAGGGCAATCATGATGTCTATAGTCCTTGTTGGTTAGAGTTCCAGGCGCCTAGTAAAGGATGATTTCTTGATTTTATTCGCCTACCGCGAATGGTTCGCGGTAGGCATGTCAGGTGGTGCGCTTCCTCAGCGATTTCAGCAATCTCAATCAGCGGATCCCTCCAGTCGCTGTGTGAGTGCTTCGGCCAGCTGTTCACGGTCATCGAACGGGTGAATTACGCCACCGATATTCTGGCCGGTTTCGTGTCCCTTGCCTGCCACCACGATGCTGTCGCCGCTGTGGGCGAGCTCGACGACACGGCGAATTGCCTGGCCGCGATCGCCGATTTCCTCAACAACCGTGTCAGAACTGGCCTTGCCGCTGGCAACCGCTTCCTTCGCACCGGCGACCACGGCCGCACGGATTTCAGAGGGCACCTCGGAGCGTGGATTGTCATCGGTGATGATGACGACATCGGCACCGTATGCAGCCTCAGCTCCCATAATTGGACGCTTGGCACTATCGCGGTCGCCACCGGCGCCGACGACAACCAGCACGCGACCTTCGGTCTGTGCACGCAAGGTGGCCAACACTTCAGCTACTGCGGCTGGCTTGTGGGCATAGTCCACCACAGCCAGGAAGTCCTGTCCGCGATCGATGCGCTCCATGCGGCCTGGCACACGCACCTGTGCCAGACCGCTCTTGGCCGCGTGATTGGCATGCCCAATCGCATCGAGCACAGCCCATGCGACTGCGGCATTGGCAACGTTGAAAGCACCCGGCAGAGGAACTTCCACCTCAACTGTGTCAGTGTTATTTCGCGTTAGCTCCACATGTTGGACACCGTTGGTGGCGACAGTGGCTGCAGCGGCGTGCCATTCTGCAAAGACCTCGGCAGCTGGCGTCTTGTCGGTTACGCGATGCTGAGTATGGACAGTGGTGACTTGGACATCCGGGTCGCCGGCAGCGATATCTGCCATGCGGACACCCCAGTCGTCGTCGATGCACACGACAGCCTTCGGTGCATGTGTCGGACCTGCGGGATCAAAGAGCTTGGCCTTGGCTTGGAAATACTCTTCCAAGGTCTTGTGGAAGTCCAGATGATCCTGCGAGAGGTTGAGGAAACACCCGACCTCGAAACTGACTCCGTCTACACGCCCCAACGACAGTGCGTGAGAAGAAACCTCCATGACAACGTGCGTCACCCCCTCGGAGAGCATCTGGTGGAACAGGCGCTGGAGGGCCGGAGCTTCTGGGGTAGTCAGGCTCGACGGAACGGCACGGCCATTGATGCGCGTGCCGGTAGTACCAATGATGCCTGTCGAGCATCCAGCTGCCAGGAGCGCGCCCTCCAGCATGTAGGTCGTGGTGGTCTTGCCAGAGGTGCCGGTAACCCCAATGATGGTCAGTGAATCCGAGGGGTGATCGTAGATTTCTGCAGCAACGTGCCCCATGACGGCCCGGACATCGTCGACAACCAGGACTGGTCGAGTCTCCCCTGCTTCCCGCAGGATTTTCAGACCTTCCTCATCAGTCAGAATCGCTGTAGCAGCCGACTGCTGCGCGTAGCGCGCACCATGCGTGCGAGTACCTGGGACGGCAGCAAACATTCCGCCTTCAGGCACTTCGGCAGCGTTGAGTTCGATTGCGGCGATATCCGCTCCTGCCGCCGCGGATTCGGTAATGCCGTCAAGTCGGCCATGCGCGAGGTTACACAATTTCGCAAGGGTGGCGGTCATTGGCTGTTCCCTCTTTCAAGTCAGTCGTTGGTGTACAACAGGTTGGAAAAATTCAAGAGATTCACTTTGCAGAAACCAAAGTAATAAAAGTCTGTGTATTAGTGCTGTCGCGGTAACTTCATTGTGGTGGTGACCTCGTTACGGCTGCAGCAACAACTTGCCCTCGCGGGGTGGCGACGGCGGTACGTTGTAGCGGTTAAGCGCCCAAGCGGCGATGTCCTTAAACAGTGGGGCTGCTGACTGACCGCCGTCACCATGGACACCACGCTGGGGTTCGTCAAGCATAATGCCAATGACAAAACGGGGATCGTCGGCAGGCGCGATGCCTGCAAACGTGATGTGGTACTTGGAATTCGAGTACGCGCCGGTGTCGGGGTCAAACTTCTGCGCCGTACCTGTCTTGCCTGTGAGCGAGTATCCCTCAATACTATTGCCGGCCGCGGTACCCGACTGCTGCCCCGTGGGATCAGACTGCATAACGCCTTCAAACATAGCGCGCACAGTTTGGGCGGTCTCCGGGCTAACCACACGCACTGTTTCCGGGCGCTCTGTTGCCGTCTTCGTGCCGTCCGGGGAAATTGTCGAACGAATCATACGCGGCGGGATGCGCTCGCCATCGTTGGCGATTGCCTGGAAAACTCCTGTCATCTGCAGCAGTGTCATGGCCATACCCTGACCAATGGGCAGGTTCGCAAATGTACCGCCGGACCACTGCGGACGCTGTGGCACAAAGCCGGACGATTCACTGGGCAACTCGATACCCGTGGACTGCCCCAGCCCGAAGAGATGCAGCATCTCAGCGAAGCGGTCCTGACCCAAACGCTCTGCCAGCATTAGGGTGCCGACATTGGAGGACTTGCCGAATACACCGGTCGTCGTGAAAGCTTCCGTGCCGTGCTCCCATGCATCGCGCACGGTGACACCCGCCATATCAATCGTGCCCGGGACCTGCAGAACCTCATCCGGTGTGGTCTTGCCATCTTCGATAGCGGCCGCGGCGGTAATGATCTTTGCTACAGAGCCCGGCTCAAATGGGTTCGATACAGCGGAGTTTCCGATAGTGCGCCCCTCTTCGAGCTCGGCCCCCATATCCTTATTCGGGTTAGCCGTGTCCGCCTGCGCCATTGCAAGCACTTCGCCGGTCTTCGCGTCGAGCACGACTGCCGACGCATCCTTCGCTCCCGAGTTGGCCTTCGCCTGGTTGACCTGCTGCTGGACAAAGTACTGCATGTCGAGGTCCAGGGTCAGCTCGTAAGTCGTACCGTCCACAGCTGCGTGGACATCGCGCGTGGATCCCGGGATTGCCACACCGTTAGAGGCGATATCAATGGTCTTGCCACCGTTAATACCCTGCAAAGTGGCATCACGAGAGGCTTCAAAGCCGAACTGGCCGACGCCATCCATGCCAATCTTGCCGATGACGTTAGCCGCCGTCGCCCCATTCGGGTACTGGCGAATATCCTGACGCTCCGCCACCAGTTCCGGATACTTTTCCACGATGGCAGCGGCCTTGTCCGGGTCGACATTACGCACGAGCACCTCATAGGTGCTGTCCTCATTGCGCAGCTTCTCCAGAATGTCCTTCGAGCTCACCCGGGACGGCGCGCTCATCACCGAGTTCTCCTCGGTTTCGGGTTCCGCTTGACGACGGCGACTGCTTCCCGACTTCTCCGCGTCGATGTCGGCCACGTCGAGTAGCTTCGGCAAATCCTTGGCGATCTGCTCGAGGCGTTCATCGTAGGTAGCGACATCATCCGGGCGCTGCTTATGGGCGTCCCCAATCCACTTGCGCAAAGTGTTCGGGTGAACGGTAATACTGCGTGCCTCCATAGTGAAGGCAAGCTGAGCTCCGTTACGATCGAGAATCGCACCGCGCCGAGCTGCATCAACAACTTCCACCGTGCGCTGATTCTGCGCCGCCGCCGACAGGTCAGGACCTGCGACGAGCTGCACCCAAGCCAAACGGGAGACCAGCACTACAACTGCGATAGCGCCTATAAACTGCAGCCAGTTGCGACGTCGGATGAAGTCCTTATTACTAATGCGCATTTTTTCGCGCGGGGGCACGCTTCGGTTGGTTTTAGCATCGAGCCCCCGGCTGCGCTGACCATCCCGAACGCGACTTTGGCCTCTGCGCTCACGGGATGTAATTCGGTAAGCACGTTCGCCGAAGTCATACCCCCCTCCACGGTTGGGGTAGTCGTCTTCAGATCGAATCATGCGCTAGTGCTTTCTACTAAGTCGATTCTCCCGCGCGCGATAACGTTAGGCGGTATTCCCTGCCATCGCGAGTACTGAATTAATTAGTCTACAGTCGACTGACCAGAAACAGTGGAACCGCCAGAATATCGGACAGTTGGCCAGTTTGGCCCAGTTTGTTTTCTAAGTTCCTACGGTGCTGGAGCTGGCTCGGGTGCCGGAGCTTCCGGTGCTTCCGGCGCCGCGGCTGGCGCTTCTGGGGCTGGCGCTGGCGCTTCAGCCTCAGGCGCGGGTGCCGGAGCCGGCGCAGGTGCTGGTGCGGGCTCATGGTTCTGCGGCGCATACGGAGCGGTTGCCGGCAACCCGTTCGGACGTGGGTGCGCTTCCTCAATGGCCGGTGCCTGCATCCCCGGAACATTCTCGGTGTCCTTCGGGTTCGACGACGGCGCATGCGGAATATTCGGCGACTCGTTATTGAGGTCGACAATCTTCTGCTGCTTCTCATCGCCCGGTCGCACTTCCACGACCTTGCCTTCCGGATCGGTCGTCAAAACGGCAGGCTGCTCCGGATTGACCATGCCCTCTTCCACAGCACGCTGCGCGATAGCACCGGTTGACTTCATGTAAGCAACATCCCGCTCGAGCACCTCCAGCTGGTTACGCAGCTCCTTTTCCTTGGTCTGCGCAGCATCCAGCTGCAAGGATGTCGAGGTCGAAATACCCGACAGCCACATCGCCGCCACGATTCCGGCAACGACGAGAATGATCATCACGGCCGCACCGGCAAACTTGTGGTTATCCCTCGAGGACGTCGTAACGCGACGCCCACGCACCGAGATGACCTGCTGAGAACCTGTGCGCCCAAACCGCCGGCGCTGATAAAGATCCTGTTTCGTGCGGGCGCTGCGACCGCGCTGACGAGTCTTCGTCTTGGCACCGGCGACGGTTGCAGATGCGCCGCGGGAGGTGCGCCGGGTGGGGGCGTGCTCCGTGATTGTCGTTGCCATGCTCGAAAGTTCTCCCAGTACTTAGATCGTTAAGGGTGCGTTTGGTGCGGTTGAAAGGTTTGGGTCAATCGGCTCGAATCCGCTCGATACAGCGAACTCTCACCGGTGCGGCTCGGGGGTTGTCTTCGATCTCGCTTGCCGACGCCTTCTCCGCACCTCTCGTGATGAGAGCAAAGTGCGGTTCATGCCCCGGAAGCTCCATCGGGAGCCCCGGTGGGGTTGTCGACTTCACGCGCTCCGCAAAGTCCTTCTTGACGATGCGGTCTTCCAGACTCTGGTAGCTCATGAACACTGCACGCCCATCGACTGCGAGTGCATTGCAGACCTGTGGCAGTACATTTTCCAGAGCTTCAAGCTCACGATTTACCTCGATACGAAGAGCCTGAAACGTACGCTTGGCCGGGTGTCCGCCCTTGCGGCGAGATGCCGCCGGAATGGTTTCGTAGAGCAGCTCGACCAGACGACCGGAGGTCGTAAACGGTTCCTTCTCCCGCTCACGCAGGACTGCCGAGGCGATCTTGCCGGCGAAGCGCTCGTCGCCGTAAGTCGATAGGATGCGCGCGATATCACCGTGCGAATAGGTATTGAGCACATCCGCTGCGGTAATCCCCTGGCTTGCATCCATGCGCATGTCCAGCGGGGCGTCGACTCGGTAGGCGAATCCACGATTGACTTGGTCAAGCTGCATCGAGGAAACACCGAGATCGAAAAGCGCACCTGCAATGCCCTTCTCAGCGGCGCGGGCGAGAATGTCCTCCGCGCCACTTCCACCCGCGGCTGCAGAAATTTCACCACTGAGCACCTCGGCGAGCGAATCGAAACGCACACGGAACCCTACAAAGCGATCACCGAAGCGCGCGAGACGTTCTTCTGCCCCTCGCAATGCATTGTCATCGCGATCGAGTCCAACAACGCAGAGCTTCGGGAACTGCTCCAACAGGTATTCCGTGTGTCCACCGGCACCAAGAGTGCCGTCGACAACTACTGCGTCGTCACCCAGTGCCTCGATGCCCGGGCGCAACAAATCAGTTACTCGATGAAGCAAAACGGGGACATGACCAAACTCGCCGGACTTGCGATCATCCGCAGGTGCCGATCCGTTCATTTCCCCTCCTCACCGGGTATGTTCGCACTGGTCAGAGAATCTATCGAGTGTATTCCCGGTTTGCTTAACGACGAGTGCCGCGCCAGCAACCAGACCGCACCTCATGAGCACTACTGGGAATGCTGCTATCGGTGCTTAAAACAAAAAGCGGGGATGTTCACAGGGCCCCGCCTGACAGAACCTGGTATCGGGGAAGTACACCAGGGGCTATCAGGCAGAGTCCATGCGGACATTCCCTCTTTTCGGTTATTCCAAGCGGTTTATAAAACGCCGAACAGCGAGTCATCCTCACCTTCGGAGAAATCAGCTTCATGCTCCGCCTGGTAGGCCTCCCAGGACTCTTTGTCCCAGATCTCCAGAAAGTCAATAGAGCCGATAACCACGCACTCCTTGGAGAGATTCGCGTACCGACGGTGATCCATCGATAACGTGATTCGCCCCGAGCCATCAGGACGCTGCTCATCGGTGCTCGCCGCAAGATTTCGGATGAAAGCTCGCGCCTTGGCATTCGTACGAGAGGCCTTAGTAGCCCGCTGAGCTAATTTGACGAACTCCTCTTTCGGATACACCGCCAGAGAATGATCCTGCCCTTTAGTGACCATCAGGCCACCTGCGAGATCCTCACGGAACTTCGCTGGCAACGTCAGGCGCCCTTTGTCATCAAGCTTCGGCGTATAGGTGCCCAGAAACATGCGTCACTGGCCTCCTATCCCCGTGTCAACCTCAATGTCAACGCACAAACGCTTACCGAATTCAGGGATTTAGGCGTTGCCTTCAAGCAGAGCCGGAGGGCTGTGCTTTACCGCAGTGCCAAAATCTCGCCAAACTTTAAGCGCAAATCGGATATTCACTTCTGCAATGTTGACCAACCTCAATCAACATCACGCCCCACTTTACCCCACTATCTGCCACTATCAACACAAGAAGAAGAAAAATAGTCACAGAATCAGCGCAACCCCGCCGCCAGGACATCCACTTTAACCCAATTGACCTGGACTTTTAAAGAATCACCTCGACAATTAAAGCGCGAATAAAAAGTGGGGCACCCACCCGCAACCACGCCGATAACGACGCCACACCAACCACATTGTTAACAGAAAGCAGTTTACGCCCCACTACCCACCACTTACCTGCTAAAAACCATCCAGATTCAACCTGGTCGCCAGACTTAGCGCGTTGACCTGCAATTTTATGTCGCCAGAGCCAAACTTTCGGAGATACCAACAACGACCGCAGATAAGAATTCCTCCATCCCAATAGCTAAGTGGGGGAAAGTGGAGACTCGGGGTGGGGCAAAGTGGGTGAGATCTTGTGGAGACGATTCACGTCTAGAAAAACAAAAAAGTGAGAGCAAGCCATCGCTGGCTTGCCCTCACTTGTTAATTCTTGAGGCTTATCCCCTAACGCCCCTCGAAGCGGCCACGGAAACGCGATTCCAACGTGGAATCACCAGAGGAGCCACGGCTACCCGAGGTCCCTCGACGACTCTTTGCCGCCCCGGACTTAGTCTTTCCAAAGCTCAGCCCCGAAGCAGAACTAGCCTTCTCCTGCTTACCGGCGCCGGTCAGAGCCCAAACGCCGGAACCGAACATAAGGCCAAAGCCGGCAACCGATAACACAATGAACCAATTGCTCACAGAGAAAAGAGCGACGCCGCCAATCAACATCAGCAGACCGAGGAGCATGAGCGCAAAAACCTGGATGGAAAACCCACGAGGTGCGCTGTTTTCCTCCGGAAAGCTGAACGCATTTCCGGCCATCGTCGAACTAAATTTAGGATCCTCAGCGTAGAGTGCAGACTCGATTTCGTCGAGCATCCGCTGTTCGTGCTCAGATAGTCCCACAATTCCTCCATCGCCTACTTGAGCATTGCCCACCGCGATACTGGCGAGCCTTGACCCCTCAACTAACAATGCCGATACAACAAAGTTAATTACAGGCCACGTGCTGCTAACGCGGCGTCCGTTAGCTTCATTCTTACCCCTTCAACGGGCGACTCACCTCTATTGTTCCATGAATCCGAACAATCCCCCATTTATTTAGGAAAGCAACGCTCTAACACGCCCCCACCGGCTTACGCAGCTGCGGGCAGAACACCCAGCTCAGCCCGGACAGCCCCCAAGAATGCACAACTTAAATCCCACAACTCCTGCGCCCGCCGAGAGTCAATGCGACGCGAAATACCCAACCGGACTTCCTCACGCAGCGCGGTGAACTGCTCAAACTTGGTGACCCAGCTATCAAATTCGGGCTGCTCTTTCTTTAAACGCAACCAGGCACTCTGTGTTGCCGAACGACGACGCTTAACTACCGAGCCCGAACGAGCGCCCGAGCCAGAACCCCCAGCCACCGACACATCGTCGCGATTCAACAGCGCGCCTGCGCAACGCAGCGCCGCACAGTAGGAAAGCTCCAACATCTCATCAGAGCTGGCATTCCGAGCATTCGCTAGCAGAGCCTCTGCCCGCCCCAGCAGCTCCAGCGATTGCCTTGAGACACCGACCGGGGCGACCGAACCCGACTGCGAAATCGCCCTAAACTCCACCACGTTCGACCTTGCCACCACCCTGCTTCTCCTTTCACACAGCATTCACATGAGCACGGATTTTCCGCTTCTCCTTAGCGGGATTGACTGCAATCTATCCCCAACCCCGGACTACGCCAGGCATACTTTCGCACACCTGTTCGACTCGATGTTATTGCAGTAATCTCACAACTAAGTTCGTCTAAGTCGCTAATCTGGTCACTGTGAAATACAGCGTGGTTCCGATGACAGCAGGAGACTTCAATCTCCGCCTGCAAGAAGCAGTGGCTCTCTACATCACCGCGATGCAGTACAACCCCGCGATCTTGCCCGGTCGTCTCCACGAATGGCAGAAGCAAACCACTCAACCCGGCTTCATGGCTGCTGCAGCCATAGCTCACCCCGAAGAGCTCTCCCCTGCCCAGGCTCTCCGCGACCCGCGCTGCAGGTTGGTCGGCATCGGCTACTGCCGTACAGGATTGGACACGCACTGGTGGTATCGCCAGGTAAGAGATGGACTGCTCATGGACGGGCGCTCGCTACCGGACGTCGTCAAGCTCTTGGGCAACTACGCCGAACTGTCTGAGATTCACATACACCCCAGCTTTCAGGGGCGGGGACTCGGTAAACGACTGCTCCGCGAGTTGGTCGATTCCCGCCCAGAGACGCGAGTTCTGTTGTCAACCCCGGAATACCCGAATGAGGCCAATAGGGCATGGCAGCTCTACCGCCAATTTGGTTTCAAGGATGTTTTAAGGAACTTTTATTTCACAGGGGACTCCCGTCCCTTCGCAGTTCTAGGAGTAGATCTTCCCCGTGACATCATCACCGAGTGAACCTTCCACACCACGTCGACGGCTTTCGCCTCTGCGCATTGCCACCGCAATAGCCGGAATTGCCGCTATCTTGCCGCTCAGCGGCTGCTTTGACGCACAGGCTGGCATTACCATTTCCGGCGACGACAGGGTCTCGGGCACAATTCACGTAACACCCACGGAGGAAGTCCGTTCCCAATTTGAGCAGTGGCAAGTACCGGAAGATCTCTCCGACCGCGTCTCGCAGGGAGTAATCGACTCCTCCACAGGAAAGATGGAAGTCTCGTTCAACGAGCTGCACTTCATTGAACTCACCGATACGCTCCGACAGCTTTCCGACGATCGCGTAGACATCGACCTAGACCGTACCGGTGGCGGCAAGATTTCGATGAACGGCCACATGGATTTGACTCACCTGCCCGGCGCGAAGGTTGATTTCGTCGTCGCGTTCCCGGAGCAGGTTACTGACTCCAATGGCCGCCAGACCGAACCGAACAAGGTGGAATGGCAGCTCGCCAGTGGCGAGAACCATAATGTATGGGCTTCGTCGCCGGCTGGATCCACCAAGCGGAATCAATTCCTATTATTTGCCGGTGTGACCACAGCCGCCGGTGTCCTAGCCTCAGTGCTAGGTGTCCTGTGGGCGCGAAGAGTTCGCGACATGCAGGACTTTTAGCAATTAAAAACCGCCGCGCAGCATATCCTGGCCGGTGCCCCATTCGGGCGCCATGCCGAGGTTGTGCAAAACTTCCTGGGAGGCGCGAGCGAAGTTCATAGTCATAAAGTGCAGCCCCGGCACGCCTTCGGCGATGAGCCGCTCTGCCATGTTGGTCGAAAACTCGATACCAATCTTGCGAATCTCATCTTTATTGGCCTGCTCGTCACCATCTGCTGCCTTAATCAGGCGTTCCTCCAAATCGGATGGCAACTGTGCCCCGGAGAGCTCAACCTGCCTGCGCACTGAGCGCAGCGATGTAATCGGCATCAGCCCCGGAATGATGGGCTTGGCACCGTGCACTGGGTCGGCTTCCACCAGGCGGTCTCGAAGGCGCAAGTAGTGCTCAATATCGAAGAACATCTGCGTAATCGAGTATTCGGCTCCCGCGCGCAGCTTGGCCAGCGTGTACTGCGTGTCATGGTCCAAATCCGGCGAGCGGTAATGTCCCTCCGGGAACGACGCAATGCCGATTTCAAATTTCTCGAACTCCGGCTCGGCCTTAATCAGCTCAATCAGTTCGCTGGCGTAGTGCAGACCGCCCTCGGTCTCCACCCAAGGGCCAAGCGGTTCTCCCGGTGGGTCACCACGCAGAACGAGCAGATTCGTCAGCCCCGCGCTGAGATAAGAGCGCAGGATTTCCCGCAGCTCGTCGACAGTGTGCTCTACCAATGTCAGGTGCACAAGCGTTGTCAGCGGCTGCCTCGAAACGCGCTGGGCGATTCGCAGGGTGCGGTCGCGGCTAGAACCACCGGCGCCGTAGGTCACGGATGCAAAGGAGGCACCAAGATCATGGAAAGCCTCAGCTGCTCGGAGAAGACGTTCCTCGGCCGCGTCGTCACGCGGGGGCATGAACTCGACCGAGAAGGGAATACTGCCCGCGCTCGGCATTGAAAGCGCCTGGCGGATTGTCACTTGGCGGCCTGGCGACGGTGGCATTGTTGAGGACATAGTCACTCATACTAAGCGGTGTCCTATTCTTGAGTCAGCATTACCCGTCATCGACGAGAGGCTCACATGAGCGAAGAACTGGATTTGGCCGCGCTACAGCCCCGCGAAGTACCAGCTACTGTTACCAAAACGCTGGAGAACTACCTCAAAAGCCGTGGCGACGATGTCGCATCGGTCGATGCGGTATACACCGAGGCCATAGATTCGCTCCACTCCTTCGTCCTCAATGGGGGCAAGCGCGTACGTCCAGCCTTCGCCTGGCAGGGGTGGTTGGGAGCAGGCGGCCTCGAAGGCCGTTTCTCCCCAGCAGAGGATTCCCAGGCTGTGATGAACGCGGTGAGCGCCCTGGAACTCATTCAAGCCTGTGCACTCATTCATGACGACATCATCGATGACGCTGATACGCGCCGTGGCGCACCGACTATCCACAAGGTATTCGAGGCCAAGCACGAGGCCAATAGCTGGAATGGAGCCGCCGACCGCTTCGGTATTTCGGCCGCAATCCTCATTGGCGATGTTGCTCTGACCTGGGCTGATGACATGATGCACTCTTCAGGCCTCAGCTCGGAGGCGCTAACCCGCGCACTTGTCCCCTGGCGGGCGATGCGCACTGAAGTACTTGGCGGCCAACTGCTCGATATCACGGCCGAAGCCAGCCGGGACAGTCGTGTCGAGACCGCTGAGAAAATCAATCTGTTCAAGACCGCCGCCTACACCATCGAGCGGCCGCTCCACATTGGTGCTGCGATTGCCGGCGCCCCAGCGGAATTGGTTGAGGCCTACCGCAGCTTCGGCCGCGATATCGGTGTGGCATTCCAGCTCCGCGACGATCAGCTGGGCGTTTTCGGCGATCCCGAGGTCACGGGCAAACCCGCCGGCGATGACCTCCGCGAGGGCAAGCGAACCGTCCTGGTCGGCCAGGCTTTGAGCCTCTACCGCGATTCCGCACCTGAAAAGGCCCGCTTTATCGATGAACGCCTGGGAGCGGTCTCGTCTGCTGCAGATATTGATGAGCTACGAAATCTCATCGCTGATTCCGGCGCTGCCGATGCCGTCGAACGTGAAATTGACCGCCTGACCAGCCGCGCTTTCTCCACTATCGAGAATGCCGACCTGCCTGCAACGTCGCGCGAGAACCTCATTGCTATGGGCGTTCGCGCCACCGCTCGTCAGCATTAGACCAGGTGTTGCGTAGTCATGCCCGCTGCTTCCCCCACTCGTGCCCCCATTAATTCCCCGCGTCTGCGACGTGCGGTCACTCGTCCTCATAAGGGCTCCAAACCACGACTGACCATCATCGGCGCAGGCCTGTCCGGACTTACCGCCGCGCTCTACGCCATCGCCGATGGCTACGATGTCACCGTTGTCGAGCGGGAAAGTTTCGTCGGCGGACGCTGCGCCAGTGAACCCGTCACCGTCGACATCGACGAGCAATCGCTCACCGCGGTCTTCGACACTGGCGCAACTGTATGGACCATGCCCTCGCTTGTCGACGATGCCCTCGCCGCCGTCGGCCTCTACGCGCGCGATATCGACCCGGGTTTTTCGGCCTCCCCAATCACGCCCACCTACCGTGCGGAATTTGCCACCCGCGGCGGACTCGACGTGTTTTCCAACGAAGACATGATGGCCGATGAACTCGCGCGCTTCGGTGCCTCTGACTCCACCGTCGCCGGTTACCGCAAACTTCGCACGTGGCTGCAAGCTCTCTTCAATGCCTGCTTCGAGAACTTCATGTCCCGCAGCTTTGACCGCGTTACAGACCTATTCACCGGGCCCGGCGCGCTTCGCGACCTCACTGCGCTCCTCCGACTCGGTGCCTTCGGCGCCCTCGAACCTAAGATTCGTGCCTTCCTCGGAGATAATGATCTCGCTCGCGTTTTCAGCTTCCAGGCGCTTTACGCAGGTGTACCTCCCGCTAAGGCCCGTGCGGTCTACGGCTGCATTTCCCACATGGATACCTCGATGGGGGTTTACTATCCGCACTCCCCCGCATTTGGTTCGGGTATAGGCGCCGTCAGCGAGTTGCTCGCCGAGGCCGTCCGTCGAGCTGGCGGAACCATCGACTTCGGCGTTGATGTCACTGGGCTGAAAGTCGACGAGGCAGGCTTTGTCTCCGCCATCACCACGGCAACTGGCGAGCGTCCCACCGATGCCGTCATCGCTACGACCGATTTACCTGTGGTGCAGAGCTGGCTTCACGACGCGAATACCTCTGCCGCCGGTAGCTTATCGAAGCGGCGAGGCCTTCGGAGCGTCGTAAAGCGGCCGGGAGCGCGACGGCTGTTCCCAGTTCGATTTTCCCCATCGGCGGTGGTGGCGCACGGACTGATTCCGGTTTTGGAGACTGCGACCTGGCCGAAGCGGCATCACCTGATTTCGTTTGGCGAAAAGTGGAACGAAACCTTTGAAGAGATCTCGTCACCGCGCCATGGAAAGCTAATGTCGGACCCATCATTGCTGGTCACCCGGCCTGCGGTGAGCGCGCCGGAGCGTATTGTCACAGATGCGAACGGCGTGCAGTGGGAGCCCGTCAGTGTGCTCGCGCCGTGCCCAAACTTGCAGTCGGCCAATCTGATCTGGTCACGAATCAGTGGGGACTACGTTGCGAACATAACCGCTGAGCTGGAGCGGCGCGGACTGACCGGGATTTCTACGAAGTGGCGAGTCGGTCGGATCGATACCCCTCAGCAGTGGCAAGAACGCGACATGGGCGTTGGCTCGCCGTTTGGGCTGGCGCATCTGTTCCGACAGACGGGGCCGTTCCGTCCCCGCAACTTCTCTCCGAAGATGCCAAAGAATCTGACGCTGGCGGGATCGACGACGGTGCCGGGGGTTGGCGTGCCGACGGTCATGATTTCGGGACGACTTGCGGCACAGCGGTTTGAAACGCCTTAGCTCATGAATGTCTCCCGGATGTCTGCCGGTGGTCACTGACCAACTAGGATTAATGCATCAGCAATGTATCGATTGTTTAGGTTGACATGAAATTATCGCGGAGTGCTCAGCTGGGTGTCTACGGTGGCATCCTCATTGCTCTGGGCTCCTACGGTTCCGGTGCGAATCGCTACCGTGGCGGCCTTGTCCACGCTCTGGGACTCGACTGGATCACCTACGGTCACGGTCAGATTTTCTGTGAGATTGTGATTTGGGTAGGTATCGCCCTGCTGCTTATCTCGTGGCTGCGCATCGGGCGGGAACTGCTGTTCTCGAAGGGGACCATCCGGGACATTGTGGCCGGTTCTGCCCATGCTGGCGACGCAGCAGACGCTGCGGTTCCAGCGAACGCTGGCGGCGATGAGTCCACGTTGCGTCTGTTCAATTCAATCCTGGTGGCCTGGGCAATTCCCCTCGCGCTGGCCGCACCGCTGTTCTCTCGCGATGTCTATTCGTATCTCATGCAGGGCGCGATGGTCCGCGATGGGTTTGATCCCTACACCGAGGGAGCTGCAGCTAATCCAGGGCCGATGCTGCTGGAGGTATCCGCAGATTGGCGGAATACCACCACCCCGTATGGCCCGCTGCATCTGGGAATTGGCGAGGTCATCACGCGGATTGTCGGCGACAACATCACCGTCGGCGTGATTCTCTACCGCATTGTGTGTCTGCTGGGCTTCGCCGCCATTGTCTGGTCGATCCCGCGAATCGCCCGGGAGCTTGGAGCAAATCCGGCTTTCGCACAGTGGCTCGGTGTGCTCAATCCACTGGTGCTACTGCATCTGATTGCGGGTATGCACAACGAGGCACTGATGGTCGGATTGGTCAGCCTGGCACTAGTTGCCGCACTGCACATGGAGCACATGCGGGGTGGCCTGGTCGCTGCTGTCCTCATCGGAATCGGCGTCGCGCTGAAAGCCACCGCTGTCCTGGCGCTTCCCTTCGTCGTGTGGATTGTGTTGACCAGGCGCGAGCCCATCGCCACGGTTCAAGAGATGCTGCGCAAGATTCCGGCGATTGCCGGTGTGGGCATCGTGTTGGTCGCAGTCTGCGTCGGCACGCTTGCAGTGGTGACGTGGCTGACCGGCTCGAGCTGGGGCTGGATTTCCGAGATCAGTGGCAATACCAAGGTGATTAACCCCCTGGCAGCACCGTCAGCGGTCGCTGGTGTGATCTCGGGCGTCATGGCGTGGTTCAACGACGACATCGGTTTCAATGTCATCGTCAGCCACACACGCGTGGTCTCCTCTATCATCATGCTGGTGGGACTCGTGATCTCCTGGTTCTACTTCCGAGCCACCCCTCGTAACAATGTCGCTGGCATGATTGCCGCCTACGTGGTGGCCTGCGTATTTAATGCCGTGGCACTTCCCTGGTACTACGCCAGCTTATTGACTCCCATGGGAACGATTCGCCCGCCACGATGGGTGATTCAAGGCACCGTGTTGTTCACATTCATCCTGTCGCTGTCCTTCGCCGGCGGCGGCAATCACCGCTTCTACGACGTGCCCTGGATGGTTATCATTACCGTTCTCGGCTGGCTGGCCGTCGGCTGGCTGACCACTGGAAAGTTCAGCTGGAAGTACCCGTGGCGCGACGATAAAACCGCCGCAGACACGGATTCCACGGTAGCGCCCCTATCGCGGTCGATCGAGGTCGCATAGTTGTCCATGCCCACCCCACAGCCTCTCTCGACAATCGCGCTGCCACAGTCCTACGAGCTCTGCCGCGATATTATGGCCTCCCACGGTCGCACGTATTCCCTGGCCACGCGACTATTGGCACCCCGCCAACAGCGTGCGGTGTGGTCTCTCTACGCCTGGGCACGCATCGTCGATGACTACGTCGACTGCCCCGCCGACGCCGACCGCTCCCCCACGCACATCGAAGCCACGGTCACACGTTTAAGCGAGCTTTTCCACTCAGCTGTCGTCATCGGTTCGCTTGACGACGTCCACCGCGACCGCGACCGCGCCGTCATCTCGGCGGCCGCACAGACTTTTCGCGACTACGACATCGATCCACAGCTCTCTGCGGACTTTGTTCACTCCATGTTGATGGACGTGCCCGACACATCGTGCCACATTGCGCATTTTGAAACATGGGAGCAACTCGACTCGTATATGTGGGGCTCCGCAGCAGTCATTGGCCTTGAGATGATGCCTATCCTAGGCACCCGCACAGGAGTCTCCCGTGAGGAAGCCACCCCCTACGCAGAGTGCCTGGGAAAAGCCTTTCAGGTGACAAATTTCCTCCGCGACATCGCCGAGGATTTTCGCCGTGGCCGTATTTACCTACCACTGAATGAGTGGGAGGCCTTCGGAGTGGGTACCGAGGAGATCGGCTACTGTGCCGCCACGGGACAGACGACCCCGGCGGTACGTCAGGCATTGGCCTTCTTCATCGCTCGCAACCGCGCACTCTATGCCGAAGCCAGCAGCGGCGTGGACATGTTGGAGGTGCCAGGGCGTCAGGCTATCCGTGCCGCGGAGATTCTCTACTCAGACATTCTCGGCGAAATTGAGCGCATGAACTACAACGTCTTTGCGCAACGCGCTCAAGTGGGACGCGCTCGAAAAGCAAAAATCGCCCTCCCGCTGCTTTTCACAGCAGTGGCCGGGCGATTACGACAGGAGCTATCGCGGGCGTAGGACGGCGAGCGTAGGACGCCGTCCGGGTCTTTACAACGCCATAGCCTGTGCGCGGCGCATTACTTCGCGTGCAAGGTGACCGTGCAGGGCGTCCACCGGACGTCCAGGCAGAGATTCATCTTCGGTGAATAGCCACTCCAGCGTTTCTTCTCGCGTGTAGCCGCCGTCGGCAAGCAATGCGAGTGCGCCAGGTACAAAACGCGCGACCTCATCATCTTCAAAGAAGCGGGCGGGAATTTGTGCAATGCCGTCGCGGTGGACTGCAATAAGGCGACCCTCCTGCAGCAACGCGTGAATTCGGGTGACGGTGACGCCAATGAGGTCAGCGGCATCGGGCAGCGCAAGAGTGGGTTCGTCGGCGCTCAGGACATCGTGGCAAGTTGGAATCTTTCTCACACTGGTCACTTTAGCGCGTTGGCCTTGCAGTAGGTACGTCCCCATATACTTATTAGAAGCAACTGATTGGAACAGGGAAGGCTGGTTTATGTCGCAGCTTGTCGAGGGGCAGATTCTCGATGGTCGCTACCGCATCGGAGCCACCATCGCACACGGTGGCATGAGCACCGTGTACTGCGCCACCGATTTGCGGCTCGATCGCAGGGTGGCCGCAAAGGTCATGGATCCGCGTTTTGTCGACGACGAGTCTTTCCGCATCCGCTTCGAACGTGAGGCCCGCGCGGTCGCGCACCTCAATGACGAGTCGCTCGTCAACGTCTACGACCAGGGCACGGACCCGGCGGGGCATGTTTTCCTCATTATGGAATTCGTCGACGGTGGGACCCTCCGCGAGCTGCTCCGTCAGCGCGGTCCGATGCCTCCGCATGCAGCTGCCGTTGTAATGCGCTCGGTTCTGCGCGCCCTATCGGTGGCGCATTCCCGCGGCATGGTGCACCGCGATATCAAGCCGGAAAATGTGCTCATTGCCTCGGACGGGCGAGTGAAGCTGGCGGACTTCGGTCTAGTGCGCGCGGCCGCTGATGCCAAGGTGACCTCTAACTCGGTCATCGTCGGCACCGTCGCTTATCTGGCTCCGGAGCAGGTCACGGGTGAATCCATCTCCCCTGCCTCCGATGTGTATGCGGCGGGTATTTTGCTCTTTGAGCTGCTTACCGGCACCACTCCATTCATCGCCGATTCTTCGCTCGGCGTTGCCATGAAGCGATTGAACGAAGCTGTCCCGCCCCCCTCGGAGCTCATCGACGGCGTTCCCGAGGAGTTCGACGAGTTGGTCGCCCGCGCTTGTTCCCGCAGGCCGGAGGATCGGTTTGAGACGGCCGAGGAATTCGGTGACGCACTCGAAGACATTGCGGACAAACTCGCGCTGCCACCATTCCGCGTGCCGTCGCCCGTCAATTCAGCAGCCGCCAACGCTGCCGCCATGGAGGGGCTCACAGAGGACTTCCACCGACCGGGCAACGACCATTTCGATGACAGACACGGCACCGCAGAGACGGCACCCGAGCGCTTCGGTCACGACGGCTATGGCTTCTCGACGGACGCACCCGGTAGCCCCGTTTCTTCCCGACCACCGGGACCACCAAACGTTTTCGATGATTTCGACGACCCGGATGCGGGGCGGACACGCACTTTCGATCGCTATGACGAGTACACCCCCCCTGGCTGGGAATCCCCGGAGCCGTCTGGTGGAGCTCTCGTACCAGCCGACGTTCCAGGCGCTCCGGAATATCCGCTGCCGCCGGACACTCAGGGCCCACAGCACCCACAGCATCCGCAGCCGCGATCTGCTCAGACTCAGACGCCTAAGAGCCGTCGAGCTACCCGACAGCGGACGCGCCGTGGATGTGCATTGTGGCTGATTATCGCCCTGGTTGCCACGTTGGGCATGGGGCTTGGCGCGTGGTGGCTGGGCTCTGGCCGTTATGGCGAAGTGCCCTCTATCACTGGGCTGTCGCAACCACAGGCGATGACCGCAATCAGTGAGGCGGGCTTTGAACCGGTGGTTGATGAGCGCTACGACAACGATGTCGCAGTGTCCCAGATTATTGGCTCGGACCCCCTGGCTGGAGCGCGGGTTGTCCGCGGTGATGATGTTCGCGTACTGGTCAGTCTCGGCCGCCCGACTGTGCCCGCATATCCCGCGAACCACTCAAAGGAAGTGTTCAGCGCTGCCCTAGCTAAGCGGACGTTGAAAGAAGAGGTCGGAGACCCCGTCTTTTCCGATGATGTCTCCACCGGCGGCTTGGTCTTTGCGGTTCCTGCTCCAGGACAGACCGTCGAGGTTGGCTCAGTTGTGACTGTGCATTACTCCAAGGGGCCAGCACCGGTGAAGGTGCCAAAGATCGTGGGGCTTCAAGAGGATGAAGCTCGTGAGCTGTTGAGCAAGGCCGGGCTGGAGGTCCGAGAAGTATCGGCGGAGTTCTCCTCCTCTGCTGAGCCGGAAGAGGTTCTTTCCGTGTCTCCTGAGGAAGGCACTGGCCTCGAACGCGGTAGTTCTGTGACGTTGACCATTAACAACGGCATCGAAGTGCCCAATGTAGTGGGCAAGTCGGAGGATACTGCTCGCCAAATTCTGCAGCGCGAGGGCATTGAGGTAAGCGAAGTAAAGGACTCGTCCTCCTCCTCGCGCGACTACGGCCGTGTCGACGCAGTCTCACCGAGTGCGGGTCGTCTGGTTAACCCCAATGATGCGACTGTCACGCTGACCGTATCCAGAGCAGTGAAGGTTCCGCAGCTGCTGGGTAAAACTGTTGCGCAGGCACGTCGTGAAGCGGAGAAACAGCATCTTCAGCTCGACATCGACGGCTCTGCGAACGAGAACGATCGCATCGTATTGCAGTCACCCCGACCGGGCGCTAAGGCCACGGCGGGTGACAGCATTTCGGTCAGCACTCTGTAAAAAGTGCGGCGCGCTAATGAGTGCGGCGGTGCACTAGCTGGGCTAGTTGTACCTAGCTGAGCTGGATGCAACTAGTTGCGCAGCATCTCGGCAACCAGGAAGGCCAGCTCCAGCGACTGCTGAGTGTTCAAACGCGGGTCACAAGCGGATGCGTAACGGCCTGGCAGGTCGACATCGGAAATGTCCTGCGCGCCACCGAGGCACTCAGTGACATCTTCGCCGGTCAGCTCCACGTGGATACCGCCCGGGTGCGAACCGATCGAGCGGTGCACCTCGAAGAAGCCCTGAACCTCGTCGACAATGCGGTCGAAATGGCGGGTCTTGTAACCATTGGAGGCCGAGTAAGTGTTGCCGTGCATCGGGTCGCACTGCCAAATGACCTTGTGACCAGAAGCTTCCACAGCCTCAACGATGGGAGGCAGCACGGAGCGAACCTTGTCATTGCCCAGACGCGAAGTCAGGGTCAGGCGACCTGGCTGGAAGAACGGGTCGAGCTTGTCGGCGTAAGCGACAGCCTCCTCCGGCGTGGTGGTCGGGCCAATCTTCACACCGACGGGGTTGCCAATCATGGCAGCCAGGTTGATGTGGAAGTCCTCAATGCCACGGGTGCGCTCACCAATCCACAGCTGATGCGCGGAGAGATTGAACAGCTCCTGGTTGCCATCGTTTTCAGAAAGGCGCAGCATAGCGCGCTCGTAGTCAACAACCAGCGCCTCATGCGAGCAGTAAATCTGCGCGGTCTGCAGGTTCGAGTCCGCAACACCACAGGCAGCCATGAACTGCAGTGCGTGATCAATCTCGCGTGCCAGGTCCTCGTAGCGGGCGCCAGCCGGCGAGTTGCTGACGAACTCACGGTTCCACTCGTGCAGACGGTGCAGGTCAGCGGTGCCCGAACCTGTCAGTGCACGTACCAGGTTCATCGCCGCAGAGGCATTGGCGTAAGCACGCACCATTCGAGCTGGGTCGTGAACTCGAGCTTCTTCGGTCGGCTCAACGCCGTTGACCATGTCACCGCGGTAGCTAAGCAAACCGTCGCCGTCGATATCCTTCGAGCGCGGCTTGGCGTACTGACCAGCGATACGAGCCATCTTTACGACCGGGGTGGATGCGCCGTAGGTCAGCACAACGGCCATCTGCAGCAAGGTCTTCACATTGGCGCGAATGTGCGGCTCAGTATTAGACTCAAAGGTCTCCGCACAATCGCCACCCTGCAACAGGAAGGCCTTACCATTAGCGACGTCGGCAAGCTCCTGACGAAGCTTACGAACCTCAGGCGCGACCACAATTGGCGGCACCGATTCGAGAATGCGACGCACGTTTGCAGCGGCGCGGGCATCCCAGCTTGGCTGCTGTAGGGCTTGGCGGGATACGACATCAGCAAAACGCTCAGCCATGTCGCCGGGAAGCGGTGGCAGATCGGGCAGGTCATCTACAGGGAGATCAATAGTCCAACTCACAGAAGTTCATTGTAGTGCCCCTGCCAGAAGGGTGTTAGTCAGGTCACCAAATATTCGAACTCCGCTGCTTAATCAAGCGGCAACTTCTGGGCAATCTTTTGAAACTTCAGCAGATTGTGCTGGGCATCTGCCAGCGCGTCGTGCTTACCTGCAGTCTGTTTCGGCAACCGTGGCTTGCCCGCCATCTCCCAGTACTGCTTGAGTTCACGGGTATAACGTGGCATGAACTGCGGCAGCTTGGTCATATCACCCCAAAGCTGCACCAACGCAATGTGATCGTAGGCGCCTACCCAAGCCCACAGCTCTGGGCTGCCCGTACCGGGTTCGGTGAAAAATGCCAGCAGTTCCTCGCGGATCGTGTCCCGGTTCTTCCACAGCGGAGATGAGGGGTTGGGCAGCTGATTGAGCACATTGGTCCGAACCCACGGCCCGGCTTTGCTCTCATTGAACTCGGTAGACACCGCGTAGTACTCGCGGCCATCCTCAGCTACGACACCGATGGAGACAAGATCAATAGTCTTGCCGTCTTCAATAAACTCGGTGTCATAAAAATAACGCACGGTGTGGAATCCTCTCCAGCCTCGGCCTCGCGTCGGCTACCTCGCGACCAAAAGACCGTGGAGCCCTACCGCGCAAATCTTTCCCATGCACCGAATCGCCCTAGGAAGTGTGCAGCCCCACTGTCGCGAAAACTATCTGCGCCTAATTATTCTAGCGAGCGCGTCGGAACCAGCGACGAGGGGTCGGTTTCGGCCCCGGAGCCGGAGTGGTCAGCTCTCCACCCGGCTCGGTTCCCGCTGGATAGCCGGTGCCGGCCTCCAAGGACTTCTTCACATCAGTCGCGTAAGCATCGACATATTCCTGACCCGAAAGCTTCTGAATTTCCTTAATCAGGTCATCCGTCAGCGCCCTGGCCGCTTCATACTCATCGCTGTACTTGGCTTTGTACTCCGACGGATCAATCGGATCGCCGATAATCGTTCCGACCTTCACCGGACGAGGAATCCACGAACCAATCGGGTTGGCCTTCTCCGTATCAATCATCGCCATTGGGAACACCGGCACACCGGACTCCAGCGCTACACGTGCCGCACCGGTTTTACCGCGGTACAGTCGACCATCCGGACTACGGGTGCCTTCCAAGGAAATGCCCAGCAGGTCACCGCGTGACAGCACCTTTAAGCCGGCGTTCAGCGCATCGCGAGCTGCATCACCAGAGGTACGGTCAATCGGCACCTGCCCCACCGAGGAGAAGAAGAACTTCTGGATACCGCCGACAAAGCCCGGCGTGGTGAAGTACTCCGCCTTCGCCAGGAACGTCAGCTGACGACGGCAGACCAGTGGGAAGAAAAAGTGATCCATCACAGCAAGGTGGTTCGACGCCATCAGCGCTGGACCTTCCTGAGGAATCTTCTCACCACCGATGTAGTACGGGCGATTATAGATCCGCAGCCAAGGGCCAATGAGGATGTACTTAAAGAACTTGTACCAGCGATTATTCACAGTTTAAAACTATACAGGTTCAGTTGGTCCGACGATCCATCTCCGCAGCCATTCCCCCACCTTTTCGCGGGCGAATTCCCCTGCAATCCCCAAATTGACGCTTTACGACGATGTCGCACCCTCGGCAGCCACAACGCTGCGCGCAATATCCGCCGCACCAATCAACCCAGCATCCGCACCTAGTTCAGCGACTCGCACATCCGCTACCGGACGATAGCCAGCACCGGTGAGATTGCGGGCAAACTCGGCCTTGGCCTTGTCCAGGTATAGATCAGACGCCGAGGCAACACCGCCACCGATAACAATCAATTCCGGATCAAAGACATCGCCCACCATCGACAGGCCACGCCCCAGCCAGGTAGCAAAGTCATCAATCGCAGCTAGAGCCAATTCATCCCCCTGGCGAGCAGCCGAGACGACATCGGTACCAGTTACCGAGCCGGCCACGAGCCCGTCGGTAAGCCGCGAGAAGTAGCGACCGGATTCAGAGAGTTCCTGAGCGGTGGTAACCAACGCCGTACCCGAGCAGTAACGCTCCAAGCAACCACGCTTTCCGCAGGAGCAAGGACGACCATCCGGCACAACGGTGAGGTGGCCGAATTCCGGCGCCGTGCCGTACGCGCCACGGTAAATCTCACCACCCTGCATCATCGCGCCGCCGATTCCCGTACCCAGCGCAAACAGCACCCAATTATCCGCACCGCGAGCCGCACCAAAGCGATACTCACCCCAGGCGGCCGAGTTGGCATCGTGCTCAAGCTGCAGCGGACATGGGAGAAGCAAGGATAAACGCTTGACGACGTTCGCATCGCGCCACGGCAGATGCGGGGCAAAACGAACCGTCTGGCGGTCAGAATCCAAAAAACCAGCTACAGCTAAACCGATGGCGCTGACATCTGGAAAGCGTTCAACCAAGCGCTCGGATGTCTGGACAATGCCACGTTCAATGGCATCCACACTGCCATCAGAACTGGTCTGAACTCGATACAACACCTGCCCATCAGCGCTGACCACTGCAGCGCGCAGGTTTGTTCCACCGATATCAAAACCGATAGCCGGGCGATCAGCGGCGTCGGACTCGTCTGAGCTCGGATGAATCGGAATATCGGTGGACATAACAGTTGATTATAAAGGGATTGCGCAGGTTCGGAGAATTCGGCGAGCCCGAGCAGCCATGACCTCCCAGGTCCACGACTGCACAACATGCTCCCGACCACAGGCTCCCATCGCCGCCGCGCGCTCCGGATCATCCAAAATCTCAACCAGCCCGGTGGCGACGCTGCGCTTCGAGGCTCCGTCGACAACGATGCCAGTTTCGCCATCGATAACGGTCTCCGGAGCACCACCGGACTTGCCAGCTATGACAGGGACACCGCAGGCCTGTGCTTCCAAGTAGACAATGCCGAGGCCTTCTACATCGAGGCCACGTCCGCGAGTTCGGGCGGGCATGGCAAAAATGCTGGCCGCATTGTAATAGGCGGGGAGGTCATCATAAGAGACCTTGCCGGCAAAAATAACCTGCTCGGAGACCCCGAGCTTTACTGCCAGCTTTTTCAATTCTCGGTTCAACGGACCAACGCCCACGATCAGCAACCTGGCATCCGGGTGCTGCTCAAGAACCTTAGGCATGCTGCGAATCAGCATATCTTGGCCTTTTCGGCGCACTAGCCGAGAAATACAGACGATAAGCGGCTGGGACTCACCGATTCCGTGGTGCTGCCGGATCTTCTGTCCCGCCTCGGGGTCCGGGGAAAATCGCTCGATATCGACACCGGAAGGCAGGCGTTCAAATGCTGTTTGCGGACCAAAGGCTGCCGCAAATCGACCACGGGTGTAGCGGGAAATATAGGTCACAACATCGGAGCTCTTACCAATGCGCCCCAGCATCTGGCGGGCCAATGGCAGCATCGACCAGCCCACTTCATGTCCGTGAGTGGTAGCAACGATGCGGGTGGCACCTGCGCGACGGCATGCGTCGGCAAGCAAACCAAGTGGCGCGGCGGCACCAAACCATACGGTGTCAATGCGTTCGGTGCGAATAATCTGAGCGGCGCGACGAGCTACGTGCGGCAGTGGCAGCAGCACGGAATCACGCATGCGGTAAACACGGTACGGTAGCGACTCGTCGTAGGCGCGGAGCTTTTCCTTCGGAGCTCGCGAGGACGCGAGGACTACGAGGTTCTCCGGATCCAAACGAGCACAGAAATCACGCAGGTAGGACTCGATTCCACCATCGCGAGGCGGGAAGTCATTCGTAATGAGCAGTACGCGCGCAGACATGGAGCCGAGTTTATCTACCTTGACTAAAAGGACGCGAGGCCACCTGCCGCTAGTTAGAAGCGGACAGCGCCTTGGTACGGGCCACCCTGGTCGATGGAAACGACCTGGACTGGAATACCGTAGTCGGAAGCATGGACAATCTGACCATTGCCGATGTACATGCCCACGTGCGTGATTCCCGGGTAGTAACCGATGATGTCGCCCGGCTGCAGCTGGTCGCGGCTCACCGGAGTACCACCGGCGAGCTGCGCCTGCGAGGTCCGCGGGATGGACTTACCAATCTGCTGGTACGCCCAGTACATCAGACCCGAGCAATCGAACTCAGAGGGACCAGCAGCTCCCCACGAGTACGGGGAGCCCAGCTTCGACATCGCGGCATCAACTGCGGCGGAAGATCCGAGCAGTTTATCCAGCCCTTCGGTAATTGGGTTGTTCTTGGAAATCCAGATTTCCCGCTGTTCGGGGCTCAGCGAATCAACCATGGACTTGACATGCTCGGCGCGCTCATCAAATTCGGCGCTGCGCTTGTCCAAATCATCGCGACGCTTAGCCAGGTCATCGAGCTGCTTGCGGATATCGCCCTGCAGACGCAGCGCATTGGCCTTACCATCCTCAGCATCCTTGCGGGCTTGCACCGCACGGCTGACGACTTCATCGTTGTCGCGGAACATCTTGTTGATGTAACCGGCACGGTCGATAGCGTCCTGAGCACTGGCAGATCCCAGGGCGGCCGACAATGGGTCGACGATTTCACCACGCATCCGCTTCTTCGCGAAGTAAGAAATCTCACCAGAGAGCGCCTTGAGGTCATCCTGTGCTCGGAGAACCTGATCCTCAGAGTGCTTCAGCTCCCCCTCGGCGTGCCGGAGTTCCTCTTCCTTGGCCTGAACCTGGGAATCCAGCTCGGTAACTTCCTCAGAAACCGCTTCGGTATCCCGAGAAATCCTCTCCAGCTCTGCAATAATGCCGTCTGCAGTAGCCAGATCCGGGGCTGGCTGTTCATCCTGTGCAGACGCAATCGGCGCCAAACCTACGGCGCCAAAGGTTAGCCCAGTCACGACCGTAAGCCCGACTACACCGCGACGAGAGTTGTGGCGACGACGAGAGACACGGTGACGCGACAAATCCAAACCCTTTTCAAGTTGTGTATTCAAATTTCTTCCCCGAAAAACAAAACATCAAACCACTTGACGCATTCGAGCAAATTGTAGCAGCCTTGCCGGGGAACAACACACCGACAAACCGCCAGCACAAAGGGGTATCCAAAGGGAGTAACCAGGATAGCCCTTCGACTCCACGCATTGCGTAACCGCAGGGTTAAGTAGCAAAAAGTGTGTCTGACTTTCAGCATTACTGCTGATTAGGCTGGGTAAATCGGGCGGATATAAGCA
>NZ_JASPJI010000008.1:0-109267 GCF_030232285.1 Corynebacterium sp. MSK047
AATGACATCGGTGCACCAGCAGAATACGACACCGCCATCGACACCAGCTACCAACACAACCTCGGCATCCAAAAAGGCTGGATCAAATAACCGCAACACGCCCGGAAAAGACACACTTTTCTTTACTTAACCCAACTTTTAAGAGAAATGAAGAAACCCCCGGTAGAAAATCTACCGAGGGTTTCATCTGCGGAAGTAGAGGGATTTGAACCCCCGGAGGTGTGACCCTCGCTGGTTTTCAAGACCAGTGCATTCGGCCGCTCTGCCATACTTCCAACGCCAACATCATAACCGCATACCGCCGTAAGGCAGCAAACGCCCTCATAACACCCCTTGCCAGCACCTTTCGCAAGCCCTTCATCGGAAACCACACCCCAAGCATCCACCTCTACAGACATAACTATTTTTGCTAATTGCAAAAGAGGTTGAAATACCGCGTGCATAACCAGTTTTTGCATTACCTTTGAAGACTATGAAGGCAATCATTCAGACTGATCTTTCCAACCCCCGCGCCCTGGAATGGGCCGATGCTCCGGAACCGACTCTCGAGGATGGGCAGGTGCTGGTCAAGGTCAAAGCCGCTGGCGTAAACCGTGCTGACCTACTGCAGGCCGCTGGCCACTACCCGCCACCGAAAGGCGTGACCGACACCCTCGGCCTGGAGTGCGCGGGTGTCATTGAAGAGGTCAAGGGCGACTCTCAGGGCTGGAAAGTCGGCGACGAGGTCTGCTGCCTTCTCTCCGGTGGCGCTTACGCCGAAAAGGTCGCAGTCCCGGCCGGCCAGATTCTCCCCCTGCCACATGGCTACTCCTTCACCGAGGCCGCATCTATCGTCGAGGTTGCCTGCACGGTGTTCTCGAATGTCGTGATGATTGCCGGCCTCAAGGAAGGTGACCTGCTGCTGGTCCACGGTGGCGCGGGCGGCATCGGCACTTTCGCTATTCAGATGGCCAAGCGGCTCGGCGCTCGCGTCGCAGTCACCGCCGGTTCGGCGGAGAAGCTGGCTAAGTGCAAGGAGCTCGGCGCCGACATCCTCATCAATTACAAGGAAGAGGACTTCGAGGAAATCGTTGCAGCTGAGGGTGGCGCCAACGTCATTCTGGACATCATGGGCGCAAAATACCTCGACCGAAACGTCAAGGCCCTGGCGAAGGACGGCCACCTGGTCATCATCGGCATGCAGGGCGGCGTTAAGGGAGAGCTCAACATCGGCCGCCTGCTGAGCAAGCGCGGCTCCATCACCGCCACCGGCCTGCGCTACCGCGATCTCGCTGACAAGGCTCGCATCGTCAACGCCACAGAGGACACCATCTGGCCAATGCTTGCCGACGGCACCGTCACCCCTCAAATTCATGAGGTCATGGATATGCGTGACGCAGCCAAGGCCCACGAGCTGCTCGACAGCGGCGCGGTCAGCGGCAAGATTGTGCTGACCGTCTAGTTAGCTGACTACCTAGTTAACCGAGCGAGGCAACTGCGCGCACGAGCTGGTCAATGTCGTGCGGCGTATTGAACGGCTGGAGGCCAACTCCCACGGCGCCTCCAGCCTCATCGATGCCCATGGCCTCCAGCAGTGGCGATTCGTATGCATCAACAATGCTGGTCACGAGGCCATTATCCAGCAACCTATCCACGACCACCTTCGCCGACACCCCATCGACGAGGAAGCTAACGCGCGGAATGTGCTGTGCCCGCGACACACTCGCGAAAGAATCATCTTCGGTATCCATGCCGATGATGTACACCCGCGGCAGGGTCATCAACGCCGCAATCAGGCGTTCCGACAACGTCGTCAAGTAGCGAGAAACCTGCGGCATCGCCGTTTCAATGCGATGCCTACGTGACCCCCTCGCCGTGCTATCCAGCGATGCCAGGTGCAGCACCGATTCCGACACTCCGCCGAGCAATGCCGGCGACACCGGGGAAACCTCGATCCGCTCGACGCCGCGCACATTCGGCACATAGCTTAACGACGTCATGCGCTCGAACATCTCGGGATCCTTGAACACCAATGCTGCGACCTCAGGCCCGCCCAGCACGGAGGCATCAACCAGCATGATGTCGGCGCCCAGCTTGCTCATCGACACATCGCGGTAGGCGACAATATCCGAGGCATCAACCAAAACCCAGGCGTTGGAGTGCTCATGCACCCGCCGAGAAATGTCAGCTACCGGGGCAATGGTGCCAACGAACGGATCTGCGGCCGGGACGACAACAAGGCGAGTGTGCTCGTCTACGAGCTCGTCGAACTGCCAGGACGGCAACGTACCCGAGGACAAGTCAGCCTCAGCAATGCGGACTTGAGCTCCGTAGAGATTGGCTGCTCGGCGTAGTGGTGCGTGTACGACCTGCGAACCAATGCGAGAAATCACCAGGTTAGAGCCGAGCGTCAAGCGTCGACTCATTGCGGACGTGAACTGCTCCATGAGCACCTCACGCGAAGATCCCAACACCACGCCGGCGACCGGGCCACCAGTGAGATCGGCAAAAGCCCGGCGCGCACTGGCGGTTAGTTCCGCTGCAGCGGGAACGCCCGAGCTGCGCGACTGGCCATGAGCCCCCGCCCCAGTCTCACCAGGAAGGGACTTCTGCGCATTGCGAAATGCAGAAATCATCGCAGCCTGGACACGCTCGGGTACCTGGGTGCGTTGACCCGCATTGAGGTATGTCCACCCGTCGGAAAGCGACGAGTAAGCACCCCTGGTTGTCGGCACATCGAAGGCCATGAAAACCCTTTCCCGGTTTCGAATTCAAGCTGCGATATCTATTTCAGAGTTAACTGTGCAATCACCCACGAATCGAGCATCCATGCCCCGAACCGTGTATCGATTGCACATCTTAGTTGGAGCCAATTCTATCGAAGCAACCCCCTATAGGATAATCTTTATCCCTTTTTAGCAGTTGCTTAAAATTGGCCGAACTTTTCCTGCCTGTATCCATGCGCAAGCACTCCCGATGCGTGAACCATATGCACCAGCTGCATGCCATAAAGCAGTTACAGCGGCGATTGTATGTAAGTTTTCCAGGGTCACATAACCAGTCACATAACCAACCGTGGAAACAGCCTCAGAAGCACCACGTCACCACCAAGGACGACCACCCCACGCGACGGTTGTTCGCCGTCACGACGTGGAATAATGGCTCGCCCGGTGCCGTCGGTATTCAATCTAAACCGCCCTAGCTAGTAGTTTGGAGACGTGACTAACGCAGAAAATGATCGCCAATCCGCAGCTGCAGCCGACCAGTCGGCCAATACTGTGCGCAATGGCTCCGCTATCCGCACGGAGGAAACTCTCCGTCGCGACATTGCGCGCATAACTGACGCAACGGGTGAGGCACCGGCTTTCAAGTCGCGTTCCCGCACCATGGGCGCTGCCTGGCAGGATCTGGTTACCGGCTTCGGCCAGCGTGAGCTGTGGCTGCAACTGGGCTGGCAGGACATCAAACAGCGGTACCGCCGCTCCACGCTTGGTCCACTGTGGATCACCATTGCCACCGGCGCCATGGCCCTCGCTCTCGGCCTGCTGTACTCGCTGCTGTTCCAGCAGGAGCTGGCGTTCTTCCTGCCACACGTGACCGTTGGCCTGATCATCTGGGGATTCATCTCCGGCTGCGTGCGCGAGGGCGCAACCGTCTTCATTGAAAATGAAGGCCTCATCAAACAGTTGCCCAGTGCGCTGAGTGTTCACGTCTACAGGCTGGTGTGGCGTCAGTTGCTTTTCCTGGCCCACAACATGGTGATCTGGCTGATTCTCGTGCTGGTCTTCCGTCCGGATTTGGGCTGGAACTTCTTCCTGGTCATCCCCGCGATGGCGCTGCTGGTGGTCAACGGTGTGTGGGTGACGATGTTCTTCGGCATCATCGCTACGCGCTACCGCGACGTGGCACCACTGCTGGATTCCCTAATTCAGCTGGTGTTTTACATGACTCCGATTGTGTGGACCACCAAGACGCTGGAGGAACAGGGCGGTGCCGTCGCCGAACGCGCACGCATCGCAGAGATCAACCCGCTGTTCCACTACCTGGAAATCATCCGCGCCCCATTGACCGGCGAGCCGGTGGATACCTACCACTGGTGGATTGTCCTCGCCTGCACCGCAGTCGGCCTGCTGCTGGCACTCGGGGCTATGCGCCTGTGGCGCTCCCGCGTGAGCTACTGGGTTTAGGCCGCAAGGGCCGTCGTAAAGCGAATAGAACTAGCAAGGGATAAGCATGGTCAGCATTGATACTTACAACGCGTGCGTTGACTTCCCCATTTTCGACGCCAAATCGCGGTCGATGAAGAAGGCGTTCCTCGGCGCCGCGGGTGGTGCGATTGGCCGCAATGACTCCAACGTCGTGGTTATTGAGGCGCTGAAGGACATCAACATCCACCTGCGTGAGGGCGACCGCGTCGGCCTGGTAGGTCACAACGGCGCGGGTAAGTCCACGCTGCTGCGACTGCTGTCGGGCATCTATGAGCCCACGCGCGGTGCCGCCGATGTGCGCGGCCGTGTGGCTCCGGTGTTCGACCTCGGTGTCGGCATGGACCCGGAGATCTCAGGTCTGGAAAACATCATCATCCGCGGTCTGTTCCTGGGGCAGACGCGCAAGCAGATGAAATCCAAGCTCGACGAAATCGCAGAATTCACCGAACTCGGCGACTACCTGCACATGCCACTGCGCACCTACTCCACCGGTATGCGCGTGCGACTGGCGCTCGGCGTGGTCACGTCCATTGAGCCGGAGATTTTGCTTCTCGACGAAGGCATCGGAGCCGTCGACGCCGCATTCATGGCAAAGGCCCGGACGAAGTTGACCGAATTGGTCGACCGCTCCGGTCTGCTGGTGTTTGCGTCGCACTCGAATGAGTTCCTGGCGCAGCTGTGCGACACGGCGCTGTGGATTGATCACGGTACGGTTCGACAGGCAGGGCTTGTCGACGAAGTGGTCGAAGCCTACGAAGGTAAAGAGGCCGCCGACCAGGTGCGCCGCGTGCTCGCGCAGCGACGGTAACAGCTTCGCCGGGAGTCCGGGTGCAGTTGCCCCAACGTGGCCGAGCGGGCGGCTGGCGGGCGACTAGCGGGGCGGCACGGATGCTTGGAATTGCCCACCCGGAGCAACATGGCAAGATAGACAGCAATAAAAACAGTAATAAACGGTACTTCCCCCGATGGAGAACGAAGTGAGCGAAAACTCGGCTGACCACCCAAAGCACGATGAAGCAGCAACGGCCGCAATCGTGGTGACTCACAACCGCATCGAGGACCTGCGTCAATCGCTTCCCATCGTTGCCAGCCAGACCCACATGCCGAAGTGGCTCATCATCGTCGACAACGGCAACGACCCGAAGGTCAAGGAACTCGCCGAGCAGGTGGCGGCGCAGCAGTCGTCGGAAAGCGGATCGGCGCCGGAAATTCACTACCTCGGCTCCAAGACAAACCTGGGCGGCGCTGGTGGTTTCGCACTGGGCATGCTGACCGCGCTGTCGCTCGGCGCGGAGTGGATTTGGTGCGCCGATGACGACGGGCGCCCGGAGGACTCCTACGTGCTGAAGGCGCTGCACAGCTGCGCGCGACGCCACCAGCTCGACGCTGTCTCGCCGGTGGTCTGCGATATTAAGGCCCCGAACAAGCTGGCATTCCCCCTGCGCCGCGGGCTGGTGTGGCGCCGTCATCGCGAGGAGCTTTTCGAAAGCGGCATCAACCCCAAACTCCCGGCAGTGAACGACTCTGAGGGGCGGAGATGGTTCACCAACTTTGCAGATCAGAAGGCTGCGACCGGGCTCGAACTGCCTAGCGACCTCGAAACCATCGACGGCAACCACGACCTCCTGCCCGGCATCGCATCCCTGTTCAACGGCGCGCTGTTTAGCGCCCGCTCGCTGGAACAGCTCGGCGTTCCCGACTACCGCCTATTCATCCGCGGCGACGAGGTCGAATTCCACCGCCGCCTGGTCCGCTCCGGTCTCCGGTTCGGCACATGCTTGACGACGGCCTACCTGCACCCCTCCGGTTCGGGTGAATTTGTGCCCATTCTCGGCGGCAAAATGCACACGCAGTACCCGACCAATGACTTCAAGCGCTACTTCACCTACCGCAACCGCGGCTACCTGATGAGCCAGCCCGGCATGCGCAAGCTCATGCCACAGGAGTTCCTGCGCTTCGGCTGGTTCTTCCTGGTCCAGCGCCGCGATGTCCGCGGCTTCTACCGCTGGTTCAAGCTACTGAAGCAGGGGCGCGCGGAGAACTTCGAGCGCTTCGATCCAAAGTCGAAGTAGTTCGGGCTGGCGTTGCGGCGCTGGCCTGCATATTTGGCCTCACCCGGGTCATGTAGTCCGCATTTCGAGTGCTCAGTGCGCAAAAGTGTTACCTAACCCCTGGTTCCCTTTTCCTCCACTGACATATCGATGAGGTATTCACTCATCGATGCGCTACAGCCTGCGCATAAGTGAATAGTCCTACGATAAGTGCGCGGGCCAGGCCAACAGCGTGGCCATAAGTCCTGAAAAGTCATCGATAAGTGGCGGGAAGCTGGCCATAAGTCCCGGAAAAACATCGACAAGTGGCGAGAAGTTGGCCATAAGTGAGCACGACGGCCAAAAAGCGTCGATGAGTCTTGAAAAACCGTCGATGAGTGAAGTGAAACTGGCCATAAGTCGCTGGAAATCCGAGCCAATCCGCTCGAAATCGCTCCTCGAAATCGTTCCAAGTCCGGTCAGCACAATAGCAACAGGTCAGCAGCTGAACTTAGCGGGCGCCACGCGAGGTCGATGCATTTTCCAGAAGCTGCAAACGCTGCTTACGCTCCTGGATTCTGGACTCACGGAGCTGCCGATCTTTATACGGGACAGTGGCTTGACGAAAACGCCCAACTTCGGACGAAAATACCAACCCACCTGCCTGAATGCGCTGCCTCTGCCGAATAGCGAACTGTCGCAAGACCTCCACGCAGTCCCCATTAATGACCTGTGACCATTGGAAGCGGAGTACATCTAAGTGGAGGTTTCGCAGACGCTTCTCACGAGCTTGCTCTTTCAGAAGCACAGTCTCCGTAGCTGCTACCCCGCCACCGGAATACTTAGTCAGCCCATCGAACTCAATGATCAAATTCAGATGAGGCACATAAAAATCGACGCGCCCAATGAATCCTTCACTGTCATAGAACTCGACTTGCTGCATGAGCACGCATTTTTCGTCGTAAAGCGTGGCAATTCCTGAGTCGATTATGCATTTCTTTGTGATCGACTCACCGATGGTTTCGCTGTGTTCGCTGGCAGTTCGAAGTAGCTCGCGGGCGCGACGGGTCCCCGGCGAACGTGGGTAATTTGTGAAGACTGTACGCAATTCGTCGAGGTCACACCACTGTCGCAGTGCGGTGTCAACGATGATTGGCCCGTTTTCGGACTCGGCGGTGCGGCAGATATCGATGACGGTTTTCGGCACATCTGTAACGCAGCGCCCACCAATGCGAACGATGTCTTGTTCGAGGATTCTGCCACTGACATGGCGCAATCCGCCGCCAGGTCGGCGCAGGCCGGAATTGGCAAGCGCGATTGTGGCATTTCGAACAAGCACCGGGATGCCATGCAACGCAGCGGCTGCTTCGCCCGTAATGATTGTCCCGGAACCTGGCTTGACCAGTGCCTTTATCTGTAGTTGAAAACGTTCGAATGCTGACAGCGCATTCCAGCGAGAGCACTCGATGTAGGTGCCGTACGCCAGTCTGAGCAGGGATCCATCTCGAATATTTGCACTTCCGACGTGCCCGTGCAGATTATCCAGCTCTGACTTGGCACTGACATATTCACAAGGATGCTTGATTTGTTTCTGCGAAGCCGCGTGGATGAGGCCATCGGAATCGTAAGTCCAGTTAGGCATTGGTTTAGGCACGCTCCCCGAGGTCTGCTACAGGAATTCACGCATTGGGTTCAGTGCCTTCATTTATGGCCGACTCCGTGAAAATTGGCAGCGGAAAAGCCGCCGAACTGCCCGTATCTGTGGACAATTTGGCGGCTGTGGATAACTGCGTAGAGACTAGTTCAGGCTAATTCCGCGGCGCATTCTCGAGAACGATTCCAGAAGGAACTCCCGGGTCAGATGGCCAGTAGTATTCGTCGTCGGCGAAGGTAATTGTTGTGTGCTCACCATCGTTGTGCAGAGCGGGATTGACTACGGCTTTTTCAATCACACGCGTATCCGGCCCGCCTTGCCCAGATAGCTTCGCCGTTACCTCGGTCGGCTGATCCAACACCAAGATGGCATAGGGACCTTTATCCTGCGCACCAGGATTTGGATCCTGTCGCTGCTCATAGGCAAGAACCTCCGCTCTGGTCTGGAACACTTTCACGGTTCCCGTGAGCGAATTGGCTCCAGACGTTGTCGCCGAAGAATCCGAGTCCGAAGGCCCAGACTGCGAACCCGAAGCCCCGGACTGCGAACCCGAACCAGACCCCGACCCCGAAGCCGACCGCCCCGCCGTCGGATTCGGGCCACCGTTGCCACCGTTGCCACCGTTACCACCATCAGCGCCAGTACCATTCGAGCCCGAGCCCGGCGCGCAGTCATTACCAGCAGCAATGGCCTCGACGACATCCAGGTTGTCAGCCGGAATCCAGTTAAACTGTTCGAACTCCCCGGCACCCGGATTCGCAGGCGTTTCCACCAGCTCATTGCCCTGGCGCGTCACCAGCAAATCTTCCTGATCGCGCCCCATCCTCTCTGCAGAAAACGAGAACATACCCGGCTGACCAGTAGCTCGCTGAAGAGCGCGACGTACACCGCCCACAGAAGTCACGCCGTCATGGTAGGAATTCTGAAACTGAATTTCCTGACCATTCTCGTCAACGCCGTAGACACCAATCGCATCAATTTCGGCGCTCATCGCACTTGTGCCATAGTTCAGCACCAGCTCGGGCACGCACCCATCATCAAGATGCACGAGCGCATATTTCATCGCCCCACCGGGGCTAACTTCTCCGACAAAAGTCTGCAGTGGCGCCGGGTTCGCCAGCACCTGCTTGTACACAACGACGGCCTTCTCCGCCTGCGCCTGCACCTGCGCATCGCCATTTTCGCGTGACGACGACACACTGCCCTCGGCAGCCGCCGAATCGCCACCTCGATCCCCAGAAACCTGGAGGAAAAGGAACAGAGCCAGCAACAGGATAATCAGCACCAATAGCACCAAAATGGCGATGAGCTGCTTGCGGGTTTTGCCACCTGAGCTAGTCGAAGGCGTGGGTGTGTGCGTGGTCATGATTGAAGAACTACTCGCCTTGGAAGAACTTTTCCCAGTTGTCTTCGCTGGTCAAAGATGGCACGGCGGCCCGCCACTGCTTTGCAAGGTCGTCCCACTTGGAGGACAGTTCGCGCATGAGGCTGATGGTCTCGGCGCGCATGGACTTTTCCTTATCCAGGTCGCGGACCAGGTGACGCACACCGTTCTGGGAAGCATCGGTAACCCACACGTCGTCAAAGGTGGAAATGTGCCACCAGAAGGAGTCCTCGAAGGCCACAGCCACCGGACCCGGGCGCTTCTTACCCATCTGCGTATAAGCCAAACGCTTTGCCATCGTCTTATTTTCGCTGGAGATCTCGTGTGACGGCGGACGAACTGGGGTCAGACCACCCGGCATCTCGTGCATCGGCAGCAGCTCGGTCTCCGGGAAGTTCTTTCGACCAGCAGAAATGCGTGCGAAGTCGCCCTGCGATGCGTTCTTCAGCACCTCCGGGCCACGCAGCAGGTCCCGCACAGCTTCCATCTGCGTCCAGGCCAGGCCGTAGCGCATGGAGACCAGGTTCGAGAGGATTCGTCGTGAAGCGACGTTGACCATGTCCTTTGCGGTGACATCGCCGTGCATGGTGGCGGCGATGAGGGAGTTGCGCAGGCCGAAGTACTGGGCGGCGTTTTCGATGTCCTTCCAATAGAAATCGGCGTGCCAGACGGCTGCGCCCGGAATGGTGTCGGTCGGGTAACCGGCCTTGGCAGCACGGAAACCGTAGTCGATGTCGTCGTACTGGAAGAACAGCGGCAGCGCCAGGCCAATCTTCTTAATGACCTCGGACGGCACCAGGCAGGTCCACCAGGCGTTGTAGTCAACGCCCAGGCGACGCAGCTGGTGGTACTTGCGCACGTCCACGTCGGCGTAACCGAACTTGGGGTCGTTCTCCTCGACCGTCAGCGCCTTCCAGTTGTAGGTCTCGCCGGTGCGGAAGAGGCTGGTCGGGTTGAACAGGAAGAGCATCTGCGCACCGAGCAGCATCGGCTTTTCCGCGCATACGGCCAGGGCGGATAGGCGCAGGGTGGTTTCGGGCTCGGGGCGGATGTCGTCGTCGGTAAGCAGAACCATGCAGTCGCCCGCAGCGGTGGCGTCGCGCATGCCGCGGGAGAAACCGCCGGCGCCGCCGAGGTTCGGCTGGTGGACAACGTTCAGGCGCTCGCCGAGGATCTCCTTGGCCTGGATGAAGTCGGCTTCGTCGGCCGGGTGCTGTTCGCCCTGGTCAACGACGCGGATGGTGCGAACGCGCTCAAGGGCTGGCAGGTCCTCAGCCAGCGTGGCGACGGTTCGAGCACAGTCAACCGGTCGGTTGTAGGAACAAATGACCAGGTCAGTCGGAATATCGCGCTTGATAGCCGACTTGGGCACAACATAGCGGACATCGGAAATCTTTGCGCCTGCGTCCTCGGTGTCGAAGCGCAGGTGAATGGCACCGCCATCGGCGAAGCGGTCCAGCGGGACGGTCAGGCGAACCTCTTCATTGGCAGAACCCGACATCGGCGAGTGCTCACCGGTCCAGTTGCCGTCGGCATCCGAGCCACCCGCTGCCCAGGAGTCCTCCAATCGGAGGTGGCCCCCAATATCCTCGGTGTAGGCCAGCACACGCGCGGAACCGACCACGCGCGCACGGATTTCGACCTGCTTAATTGAGGTCCAGCGCTGCCAGTAAGAAGCTCGGAAGCGCCCGAAGTAGGTGTCAGTGCGCACTACGGTGTGGCGACCGAGCGTGATCGAGTTACGGGTGGCCTGCACCGAGCTGTCGTAGGCGCCAACGCCTTCGACTCGGTAGTACAAATCCGGCTCCACCCAGTCTGCGGGCGGAGCAAACAGCACGCGCTGAATAGTCAGCATGTCAACATCGGTTTCGGCGGTCAGCTGAGTGGATTCCTTATTAGAAGCAGTCGAAGTCACGTCCCCCAGCGTATCGCGCTATTTCACACGGAAGATGAATACACGCTGAATGATGAAGTTAATTACCGTCGCAACGCCCTGTGCGACGACGAATGCGCCGAACTGTGCCCACTGCGCGTTCCAGTCCCAGGATTCGACGAGCCAGGGCTGCAACACGTTGAAGATGCCGACCTGGGTGGCGTAGGTAATCAGGTACAGCACCGCAACTGCCAGCACCTTCTTCGCCGAGGACTTCGACTTGAAGGTCCAGCGGCTGTTAATGATGTACGCCGTAATCGTGCCGAAAACCCAGCCGACCGTCTTACCCCAGAAGTTGGTCGCCCCGAAGGCGTTGAGCATGATGAACGTCAGGCCGAAGTCCACCACCGCCGCGATGACGCCGGAGATGATAAAGCGCATCATCTGCACTTTCAGTCCGTGCTCGTCCTTGGTCTCCGTCGCCATTGGCACTGCGGCCGAGTCCTCTACGACAAAACCGTTTTCGTGGGAGCCGTTTCCGAGCTTGCCGTTGTCGCGGTTCGGGTTTTCATTTGCTGTTTCATTCGCTGACACGCCTAGGAATTCTAGGCCACCGGCCAGCTAACAAACAGCCAGCGCGAACATAAACAGGCAATAAAGAGGAGAAAAGAACTAACGCCGCAGCGCCTCACGCAGTAGATCCAGCCGCTCCACCGGCGAGAGCGTATCCTCCCCAGCTAGCCCCAGCGCGCTCATCTCCGCCCAGCTAGCCGCCGCCAATTCCTCAACGTCCTCGCCGGATAGTGGGATGCCCTCGTCGCTCTCCCAGCCGAGGCGCTCCATGACATGCGCCGCCACATCATGCCGTAGCTCATCCGAGGTCAGCGCCGCCAAGCACAGCAGCTCCACCAATGCCGCATCGTGCCCGGCTGGGTCCTTCTCGGCGTCCTCTATAGGCAATGCACGCAATCGCTTAACGACGCTCTCCCCCGCCTCCCCGGTCAATTCAAGCGCGGTTGATTCCGACCTCTGCAGGTCCAGAGCCTGTAACAGGGGCACGAATTCAAACACCCCCGACCTCTCGATGATGTCCACGATATCGGCACGAGCGGTGGCCAGCGTATTTTGAATAGAGTCCCGCCCGGTCAATTCCCTATTGATTGCGGCAATATCTACCGGCTCCTCCGCGTCCATATCCCCCAGTGCGCGGATAGAGCCCGAGCCACCGATACACAGGGCATCCGGGGTGGCCTCATCGCGGGCAAAAGCTTCCCTGACCTGCAAGGTATGTTTCCACAGCCCCCACTGCCAGATAAGAGTATCGCCGGGACTTTGCAGCACCTCGGCAACTGTGGTGGATAAGGGAACATCGACGACTCCGACCGCTGCGGGTCTGCCGCCAGTCACCAGCTGCGCCGCAGACTCCACCGCAGAGCCGGGCAAATGGAACTTCGTCGGCACGCTTTCCTCGCCCCACCCAAAGATGACTGCTAACACGCGGGACAGGCTTCGCAGATCCATCTGGTCATTGACCCCGAAGACGCGGTGGGCACTGCACGGTTCTTCCTCTAAAGAGGCACCGATAATGAGCGTGGCCGGTTCCGTGGCCACGCGAACGCCTGGGAAGGCGACTACGTTATCGGTCTGTGCTGCCATACCTCACAGCGTACGCAGGAAAAACAATGTGGCCTGGATGGCAAAAACTCGCTACAATGCGCGCGTTTTTACCAGCGGAATCTGGCGCGGCTCCGCACCCCACGGCTCTACCAAGTACTTGCGACGCAGGCGCTGCGACTCCACCGCGGTCCACTGCGCCACCAGCTCTTCTACCCCGCGGGCAAGCCCCAGCACCGGCCCTGCGACCTTTTCGCCAACATGCGGAAAATCAATAACCTCCACGTCGTTGACCTTGGGAAACCGCGGCTCCGTCAGATTTCCCTTGCCGGGCTTGGCCTTCTCTTCCTTCGCGGCGGCGCGCAGCTGTCCGATGTGGTCACGAATGCCGGCCACGGATGCCGGCAGGTCAATCACCGTGGCCCCCGCCTGCTCAATCGCTTGCGATAGCAAGTCCGCACCCTCAGCACCCTCAGCGCTCTCTGCCGCAGCGTCACCGTCACCATCGCCCGCGGTCACAGTTGCAACAAAGCAACCGGTGAGCAGATTGGTGGCGGTCTCCAGGGCTCCGTCGTCAAGCGGATCCACCAGCCATGCACCCGACAACCTCTCGCCTGCAAAGGACGGCGAGAGCTCCACATGCCAAATGACAACGGGCGATGTGGAACTACATACGGCAAGGGTCTGCGGAGTAGCAGCGGGCGTGGACGTCATGAGGTTGATGGTATCGCGAGTGGCGGATTCGAAGCGGGGTAGCCTGTATCGCATGTTCGACTTTTTTAAGAAGAAGCCGCGCGAAACCATCAACATGGCCGCCGAGTACACCAATACCCCGCTGTCGAACCAGATGGTCATGCTGTTCGCCGAGGAACTGCCCATCCTCGACAGCGCAGAGCGCGCACAGGTCTACCGCGCACTTGAGGCGTACGACGGCCCGCAGATCACCTCGCAGGAAATGCTGCCGGAAGAGATCCGAAAAATTATGGATCTATAGCCTCTCCGTACATTTCGCTCGCTTTCCGACGACCCGTGCGCGGCCCCAAGCGTGACCAACACCTCGGAGCGTCACGGGCGACGGAGCCAGTGCAAAGGGGTAGCCTAGCCTTGATGTCCACTAACACTAACGGCAAGTCCAGCACCGATGCTTCGAACGGTGCCTACGGAGCCGTACACACAGAAGCCAGGACCCTGACCGGTTGGGGTCGTACTGCCCCCGCTAAGTCCCAGGTGCTGTCGACGCCGGACTTGGATGAAATTGTTAACGCCGTCAAGGCTGTCGCAGACCAGAACTCCGACAAGCCTGCCCACCTGCGCCGCGGTGTGATTGCCCGCGGTATGGGCCGCTCTTACGGCGACCCCGCCCAGAATTCGGGCGGTCTGGTCATCGACATGCAGAAGCTCAACAAGATCCACTCCATTGATCAGGAGTCGGCGATTGTTGATGTCGACGGCGGTGTCACACTGGATCAGCTGATGAAGGCCGCGCTGCCCTACGGCCTGTGGGTGCCGGTACTGCCGGGTACTCGCCAGGTCACCATCGGTGGTGCCATTGGTCCGGATATTCACGGTAAGAACCACCACTCCGCAGGTTCTTTCGGCAACCATGTGCTGTCGATGGAGCTGCTGGTCGCTGATGGCCGTATTCTGCACCTCGAGCCGGAGGGCTCCGCGGATGACCCGGACGGCAAGCTGTTCTGGGCAACTGTCGGTGGCATGGGCCTGACCGGCATTATTGTCCGCGCTCGGATCAAGATGACCAAGACCGAGACGGCCTACTTCATCGCCGATGGCGACATGACCCACACTCTGGACGAAACCATCGAGTTCCACTCCGATGGCTCCGAGGAGAACTTCACTTACTCCTCCGCGTGGTTCGATGCCATCTCGCCGGAGCCGAAGCTGGGACGCGCCGCAATCTCCCGCGGTTCGCTGGCAACCCTGGCTCAGCTGGAGGAATACGCCCCGAAGCTGGCCAAGGACCCGCTGAAGTTCAACGCTCCGCAGCTGGTGACCGTGCCGGATATCTTCCCGTCCTTCACCATGAACAAGCTGACCATGATCAGCATTGGTGAGCTGTGGTGGCTGAAGTCCGGTACCTACCGGAACCAGGTGCAGAACCTCACGCAGTTCTACCAGCCGCTGGATCTCATCGGTGAGTGGAACCGTGGCTATGGCTCCAAGGGCTTCCTGCAGTACCAGTTCGTTGTTCCGCGCGAGGCCGTCGAGCCGTTCAAGGAGATTGTCCGCGATATCCAGCGCTCCGGCCACTACTCGGCGCTGAATGTGTTCAAGCTGTTCGGCGAGGGTAATCGCGCTCCGCTGTCTTACCCGATGCCGGGTTGGAACGTCTGCGTGGACTTCCCGATTAAGCCGGGTCTCGGCCAGTTCCTGGACGACCTCGACCGTCGCGTCATGGAGTTCGGCGGCCGCCTCTACCTGGCCAAGGAGTCGCGCACTTCCGCCGCTAACTTCCACCAGATGTACCCCGAGATGCAGAGCTGGCTGGACACCCGCAACGAGATCGACCCGCACGGTGTCTTCGCCTCTGACATGTCGCGTCGACTGGAACTGCACTAAAAGAACCGAGAGGATTTAAGCCCCAATGATTAATGCTGTAGGCGCTGCCCAGTCCATCCTGCTGCTCGGCGGCACCAGTGAAATCGGCCTGGCTATTACCGCCGAGTTCCTGAAGAAGGGCCCGGCCAAGGTCATCCTGGCTTCCCTGCCGAACGATCCGCTGCGCGAGGCCTCCGCTGAGAAGATGAAGGCCGCCGGTGCTTCCGAGGTGGTCACCCTCGACTTCGACGCAACGGACTTCGACTCCCACCCGGAGGTCGTCGAGAAGGCATTTGCTGACGGCGACGTGGATATCTGCATCGTCGCGTTCGGCATGCTTGGCGACGCCGAGGAGCTCTGGCAGAACCAGCGCAAGGCGGTCCTGGCTGCGAACATCAACTACACCGGTGCGATGTCGATGGGTGTTCTGGTTGGTCAGAAGTTCAAGGCGCAGGGCCACGGCCAGTTCATTGCCATGTCCTCCGTTGCTGGTGAGCGCGTACGTCGCTCCAACTTTGTCTACGGTTCCACCAAGGCCGGCCTGGATGGTTTCTACCTGAACCTGGGTGAGGCCCTGGAGGAGTACGGCGTCAAGACCCTGGTTATCCGCCCGGGCCAGGTCCGTACCCGTATGTCCGCTGACGTGGACGAGGCGCCACTGACTGTGAATAAGGAAGATGTCGCCAAGCTCGCGGTGAAGTCCGTCGAGGCCGGCAAGACCCTGGTCTGGGCTCCGCCAGCATTCCAGCTGGTGATGATGGTGCTGAAGCACATTCCGCGCCCGATCTTCAAGAAGCTGCCTATTTAAGGTCTGGAGGGGACCAAGACCCGAATAGCAGGGCTTTGGTCTCAACCCACAGCTGCAGTTCCAATTGGGATAACCGTGGAGCAATACGATTGCAGCAGCTCATCATCGTGACTGACTAGAACTATGCCCATTCCCTCGCTGTTGAGTTCTTGCAGAACGCTCATCACTTTGGTCGCTGCTTGATAATCAAGCGCCGAGGTAATTTCATCGCAGAGCAGGAGCTTTGGGCGCACGGCTAGAGCACGTGCGATTGCAACACGCTGCCTCTGCCCTCCAGAGAGTCCACTTGGCTTACGCTGTGCGAGCTGCTTATCGATACCGACTTTATCGAGCAAATCTATTGCCGCTCGGCGTGCGTCACGGCGTCCCCTTACCGACACCCGGGCTGCACGCGCTACGGCATCGAGTGCGGTCATTTTCGGGTTCAACGTAGAGGCAGGATCCTGCGGAACTATCTGCATCATCAAACGATTCTTCCGTGGCCATGTACGCTTAGCTTCACGAGTTACACCAGCACATTCAATCTCACCCGACTCTGCGTGGTTTAGCCCGATTAGGCACCGAAGTAGTGTCGACTTTCCGCTTCCCGACGGTCCCTTGACCCCAACCATAGTGCCACGCTGTACAGCGAAAGAGAGGCCCTGAAAAAGAGTCACGCGTTCATTATTCACGCAGCTCAGGTTGGAAACTCTTAAGACTGGAGACGCGCCCGCCCCTGCCCCCGCCCCCGGCATAGATTCACCAATCGAGGCTTTGGAGAGTTCTGTGACCTGGATGCCTTTCGTTACTGAACGCGGGCTGTGGCCAGAAGTCGTCTCTACACTCTGGCGTTCCACGCGCTGGGTGATCGAATCGCTTTTTTCCGTTCCATTCCCGACAGCCGCGACCGAGTCAATGCAAATCGCAAGCTTAGGAACCTGGTGGGCGGTGAAAATGACCGTAACGCCACTATCCGCGATGCCTCTTAGCAGATGAGCGATTACCGTCGAAGTATCGGAGTCAAGGCCGGCGAAGGGCTCATCAAGAGCGATGGCTTCAGGCGAACGCGATAGTGCCCGAGCCAGTGCCACCCGTCGCTGCTGTCCACCAGAAAGCTGGTGAATACGTCGGGAAGCAATGCTGGCTGGAAGATCTACACGCTGCAGCAACGCTGCAACGTCGGCCGCTGGAGCTAGCTCCCGGAGCATCCGGGCTACTGACATCAATGGTGGCAACTCGGCGCCCGGATCCTGTCCTACGAAAGCAATGTGCTCACGGCGAAAATGAGCTAATTCACATGATGGAAGCTCCAGCGGGTTTACATCTCGCCACTCACTGGACTCGACAGAAACCCCACCAATTACTTCCGATCTCTCCGGTACCGCACCAATCAATGCCTTTAAAAGTGAGGTCTTCCCGGAGCCGCTCACCCCAGTTAAAACCGTAATCTCACCCGCTCGGGCAGTGAGCACTGTGCGGGGTAGGATAACGTGCCCGCTTTGCATCACGGAAATATCTACATCAATCACGAGCTCGGCACATCCTTCGGTTCCTTCTGCCTCCCATTAATCAGGGCCACTACAGCAATCGATGTCGCTGCCAACGCGGCGGCTGGTGCAAGTACTGACCAGGGGTTCAGTGATATTCCACTCGCGTTATCCCGCACCATCGCTGACCATGCAAACTCACCGAGGCTTCTCCCGACCCCAAGGAAGCTCGCCGTAGCCAGCACATACAGCGCTTCGATAATGCGAAGACTCCATACCGAACGAAGTACTGCGGAAATATTGGGAATGATGTCCCGCAAGATTATCGAGACGGTCGATACGCCACTGCCCAGCGCAGCCTGAACATAACCAGCGTTAGCAACGGGATAGGTGGCGGCGGCGACCACACGGGCAGCATAAGGCGTACCCACCACAACCGAAACACCAATAAGCGCTGGTAGCCCACCATTGGGATACAAGACTGCAGTTAAAAGCAAAAGAATTACTGCGGGCACCAAGATGGTGACATCCGCCACTGCTTCAATAAAGAAGCCCAGTTTTGGCTTTAGCGACCCCAAGATACCGAATAGAGCGCCAAATGCCGTGGTCAAAGAACCGACGATAATTGCAGTTACGACCAAGGACCGGCCACCGACAAGCACTGCAGCGCCCACGCTTCTCCCCAGGTGTTCTGTTCCTAGGAAACCCTCCTCGTTACCGTTAGCGAAGGGCACGCCATGCGCCGACAGTTCAATGCCAAACAAACCAGCAGCGACCGGTCCGCCTAACACTAGGGCGATAAAGGCCCCCGCTAAAAACCTTCGAATCATAGTTGCACCTTCGGGGTGAATGCGACTTTTATTGCATCTGCCACAGTCAGCAACACCAATATGATCGCCCCTGTTACAGCAAGTACGGCAAGAATCACCGAGATATCCCGTTGCGCGACTGCATTAGACACCAAAAGCCCCACTCCAGGATGGTTAAATAACGCTTCGACTGTGACTGTCCCTGCTATCAAAACACCTGCTGTTGTAGCCATTGAAGTAGCAAATGTCGGTGCGGATAGCGGCAGGATATGTCGAAGTGCCAGCTGATTTCCCACGATTCCGTTTAGCTCAGCATTGCGGACCGCAGTGTTGTGAGAAGCATCCTCGAACGCTGCGAAAAGCATTCTCGAATTCCAGGCCGCCTGAGGAATTACCAGCGCCATAACCGGTAATGCGTACATACTTATCTGGGTTGGCAAGCCTTCCGCGGTAATAGTGACCGCGGGAAACCAACCAAGCCAGAGAGAGAATACCGCTACCAGAAACACACCAACGACAAACTCTGGTAGCGCAATTAATGCCACTGTCGATCGGTCAATAATGTGCGAAATCCAGGGTCTTTCAGCACGTGAAGCCCAAAAAATGGCGATTGCTACCGAAAGAACAGCAGTGACTAAAAATGCCATACCAGTTGTTGCCAGCGTCACAGGCAGCGCTGAACTCAGCAGATTAATAATCGGTACTCCGTTTACGGAAGTACCAAAGTCGCCCGCAAACGCACTTCCCAGCCAGCTCAGGAAGCGGGCCATAAGCGGCTTATCAAGATTCAGGTTTCTTTCTAGCGCTGCCAGAGCTTCCGGGGTCCGGTTTGCGCCCAAGATTGCGGAGGCAGCATTACCGGGCAGCCAATCAATCGCTACAAAAACAAGTCCGAGAACTGCGAAAAGTAAGCCTCCACGAATTATCAGCCGAGGAATAAGCCAACGCGCGATTTCCGCTGGCACACTAAGCCTTCTGGACGGTTTCAAGAAGGACACGACCATAGCCTGGAGCCTTAGGCAGACCACTCAAATTAGCTCTCGCAATATCGACTCCGTCAGATGCACCCCAGACCAGATACCCGGATCGCTCGAACTCAATCTTCTGCAGCTGGCGGCTTAGCTGGTTAATTCTCTCAGTATCGGTGCTTTCCAGTACCTGATCATAGATCTCGTTGAATTCAGCATCATCAAATGCGGTCTCATTAGAGGCCGCGTCACCGTCGAGAACCTTCCCAGCGAAGAAGAGCACAGAATCATTAGTTCCCCAATAGCCACAATATAGGTCTGCCTTGGTCCATGTCTCGTCGTAGAAAGTACCCGAATCCTGCTCCACTACATTGAGAGTCATGCCGATTTCTTTCACCTGATCAGCGATAACCTTCATCGCCTCTACTTGACCCGGAGCCTCAGGGGTAACGTACAAATCATACGTTTTCTCAAGGTCAAAATCTGCCTCTTGGAGGAGATTCTTCGCTTTCACAACGTCACGCTTACGCACTAACGAAGAATCCAGGTTCGAATCTGCCGTTCCAAGAATGTCGTTTGCAGGGGTTCCATAACCGGAGAGAGCTCGTTGGATGATTTGCTCCCGATCAACTGCAAGGCGCAGCGCCTGACGAACTTTCACATCTGAGAAAGGCCCATCTGAGGTACGCATGATTAGTGGAATAACCGAGTCATTCATCCGGCGCACAATCTTTATATCTTCATTTCCTTCGACGGATCGGGCCGCAATAGGACCCGCAGCTTGAGCTAAGTCAATTTGCCCGGACAACAGCGCATTAGTCATTGCGGTGGAGTCTTCAAATGGAATGACATGGACCTCAGCAACTCCTGCTACTGTTCCGTGATAGTTATCGAAACGCTTGAGCTTAGCAGAACCATTTTCCCAACTGACCAGCTGGAACGGCCCCGATCCAATGGGCTTTTCAGCAGAAGAACCCTTCTTCATCACGAAGGTCATCAATCGCGCAAGCATCGGAAGCTGTGAATTCGGTTCCGCAGTTTCCATCACAACGACGTTGGCTCCAGCAGCACGAATGCTATCAGGCATCACTGGAAGCCGGAATGAGTTTTCCTCATCCGAAAGCATCTTCTTCAACGACCACACGACATCTTCAGATGTGACCGAGGAACCATCATGGAAGGTAGCACCGTCGGCAATCATAAATTCCCACTCAGTCGGATTATTCTGTTTCCATTCCTGCATCAGGCGTGGCACTACAGTTTCTTTCTCGCCCGGCACCGTCAGAGCCTCCCAGATCAGGGAGCTAATAAGCATATCTGAATCATTAGGCAAAAGCTGGTAAGGGTCTCGTTGAGCGCTTGCCGCTTTCCCGAGAGCCCCAACACGCAGCACATTAACGTTTTCGACTTCATCCCCACTGGCAGCCCCATCCCCTGCCGTCGACTCTCGTGACGTACACGCCGTCAGAAAAGTGCCTGTCCCAATAACTGCCATTGCAGCGAGGAATTGGCGTCGAGAAAAATTGGTCATGATGGTTCCTTAATCTCTAAGAAAGACTGCCCACAGGAAAAAAGACATTGCTAACAACTACAGCAGCAGTAAAGCTTAGGCAAGCCTACTAACGAAATTCTTTTAAGAATAATTATCTAGGCCACCCTTTACAGCATAGGTTACCCTCACCTAATCTCTTTGTCATGCAGAATTTGCACCTGAGCCAAGAACTCTCACACAGGATCGTTAAAGCTGCCGACGAACTTGCTGCGACACAGAAGATTAGCTCTCCCGACTCGTACAATGCCATCAATCATCTTTTGACTGATGAGCTGGAGGAACTGAAAGAACTAATTCTGCTCTCCCCTACTGCCCATGCCACTTCCATCCATGGACTTCCCTTCCCTGCAGTTCACGGACCTACCCCAGCCACGTGGCAGGAATGCGTTGGCAAGGTCCGAACCTGGAGATTCGTTCTTGCGATTATCGCTAGCGCTGTCGGTCGCCCATTCGGATGGTTCGGACAGCAGAAAGGCCGTATCACCACAGACTTGGTGCCGACCCGCGGCCAGGAGAACCAGCAAGTTGGCGCCAGCAGCAACACCACATTGACTCTGCACACGGAAGATGCTTTTCATCCGCGGCGCGCGACGCACTTCGCTTTATTTGGTCTTCGTAACCCCAAAAATGTCGGCACTACGCTGGCCCCCATCGATGAAGCATGGCATCTACTCGATGTAGATTCGAAAAAAATTCTAACCGGGGACGGAGCCATCATTATTCCAGATGCATCTTACGGTGATTACGAATATGCAGCTCCTACTGCCATGACATCAATCTGGAAAACTGATGGCAATTTAGGCATGAGGTTTGACCCCGCCTACACAGACAAAAATTCTGGAACCTTACAGTGGTGGGAGGCATTTGAGAAGCTTCAACAGGCTCTTCACACTGTCACCTATACGGTGCCTATAAAGCCAGGTCAGATGGTCATCATCAACAATGACCGATGCGCCCACGGACGAGTACCTTTCGTAGCCAACTACGACGGGACCGACCGCTGGATGCTACGCATCAACATTATGGGAACCAAAAACACACGCCCCATCAATGAAATCAACGAACCCGGCTACGGCCAACACATCCGATTTATGGATGGTGAAATCCTATGAAACAGCGAACTAACCTGACCGTCCTCAGCAGATCAGAATTAGCTCAAATAAAAATTTCACCCGAGTCCGTACTCGAGTCGGTGAAATCCGCTCTCATCGAGCTCGACCAGCCAGGAACTCTGTGCCCAGGGAAAATCAAAGTTGAAGTACCTGAAAGCGTGAGTTACTCGATGGTCGGCAGAAGTCGTTCTTCAAATTCCGTCGGATTCAAGACTTCCTATACCCATTGGAGCAAAACTCACCAACAAAGCGCCAGGGATAGAAGCTATTACACGACCCTCACACTGTACGACGATTCCAGCGGATATCCTATTGCACTTCTCGACGGCGCTGCGGCGGGAACTCTCAGAACCCCGGCAGTCTCAGCGCTATTGGCACAGTATGCTGGTGCAATTCCTCAGAGCGCTCTCATCATCGGTTCGGGAACCCAAGGACAAAACGCAGCCCCTTTTCTCCTTGAAACCTTTGAAACATTAAACACGATTTATCTCGCCGGCAGCCACAGCGTGGGACTAGAGAAAGGCGCCAAGATTGCATCAACAGCAGCAGTGAAGCTTGGCCGAAAAATAAAAATCAAGATTGTAGACGATCCTACAACTGTGAGTTCAAACTGTGATCTCATTATCGGGGCCGCTGGACCTGAGACTCGTTGTACTGTCACAGCATCCGATATTCCCCGGCACGCAACCGTCGTTGTTGTGGGCTACGGAATCGCCCCTGATATCTGTCATCAAGCGAGCAGAGTCATCACGACGAGTATCGAACAGATGAATGTTACCGGTCGCGATTACGCTGACACCGATGGTCGGTTGCCGAATGTCCATGCCGAACTATCCGATTTGCTCCGCAAAGGGCGCAAACTTCCTCGTATTGACGAAACTACGTTTTGCTATAACAGCGGACTAGTTCTAACCGATATCGCTGTCGGCCAAATCCTCGCCAAGGAAGGTCTTAAGCAGGGATTCGGGACGGAGATATCCCTGTGGTAAGTGCCATATCATGCAAGATTGATGTTCCAAGCTGGCAAACGGCTCTGATTGGCTCAGGGAAACTTGACTTCATTGCTGAGCTTTCCGACACCCCTTTTCATGTCCTTTGCCCAAACCAATTTGCTCAAACACTTTCAGCCTGGCATACAACCGCTAAGGAAGTCGGCATTAAATTCGGTATCCGGTTTGGCAAAAAGGCAAATAAGTCCGCGCACTTCAGTCGCGAGATAGCACTGAGTGCTCTTCGTGGTTTCGACAGTGGAATCGATGTCGCCAGCGTCGAAGAGTTCCAATCATCTCTGGCCGCTGGTGTACCAGGAAATAAATTAATCATTACTGGTGCTACACCGAGTCGAGAACTTATCCATTTGGCAGTTTGCCACGATGCAACTCTAACTATTTCCAATGAAGTAGATTCAAGAATAATTTCCCAATTTGTCGACGAAATCGATACGCCTAATCAGCTCCGAGTTCTTCTCCGGATTGCGAACCAAACCCCCTCCACACGGTTTGGTATGAGCATCGATACCGCCTTGTCTCTAACCGCTCGTCTTAGCCAAGGCCGTGCCAACATCGAAATTACCGGCCTAAGTTTCCACTGCAACGGTTATGACCTCCACGAGAGGATAAACATGTCGCATCTGGCAATCGACACCCTACTCAAGGTGCGCTCCCTGTCTCCACGGGCCGACACTATTTCCATTGGAGGTGGATTTCCCACAAGCTCAGTCGAGTATGGAGTCTGGCGAAACCTGCAATCTCGACTAAAAAACGAAATGTTCATAGATTCGGATAAACCTAAAGACCAGTATCCGTTCGGATCACCTTTATCCGGACAATACTCACTACGGTTTATAGCTAATCAACATCGCCCACTGACACGTCGAGATATGGAGTCCACTCGACGCAGCTCGGACTCCATGGCTCAGCGCGCTCATCGTCACAACATAAAGATTTTGGCAGAGCCTGGACGGTCTTTATGCCAGTTCGCGGGTGCTAGTTTCTTTCCTGTTCTTTCGTGTCACGCATTGCCCAATGCTGCACGGACAGTAACTGTCGTACGTGGAACTAGTCTCAGCCTCTCAGAGCAATGGTTCAACTCGGAGTATTATCCGGACCCATACCTTGTGCGTAACGGAGTCATTATCGACTCGGGAGTAGCTACCGCAACAGCAGTTTCCGGATCAACGTGCTTAGACAGCGATTATCTCAGCAAAAGAATGATTCAACTCCCCGACAGGCCTCGACCTGGAGATTTCCTAGTCTATCCCGACACAGCCGGGTATCAAATGGACTCGAACGAGTCTGCTTTCCACGGATATCGGATTCCTCAGAAATACGCCTTTAATCCTGTCACCATGACCATCACGGAAGATCGCTAGAACAGAGGCCAAATAAAGATGCCAAAAAGAATTTATACGCAGATGTCTCAACTCATTGGCAATACTCCTCTGTTCGAGCTTGTCTGTACTCCCCAGAAAAGTCGCGTTTTGCTTAAGCTCGAGCAATTCAACCCAACTGGAAGTGCGAAAATCCGGATGGCCCAGTCGATGATTAAGGCGGCAGAGCAGGATAACCGACTTCAAGAGCATGGCACTATCGTTGAATCGACTTCCGGTAATACTGGACAGGGCTTAGCACTTCTTGCACTTGAGCGCGGATACGACTTCGTAGCAGTCGTCGATAATCATTCTTGTAAAGATAAATTGAACTCCATGCGTGCAATGAATGCACAGATGTGCTTCGTTTCCAATCAAGATGACGATTCGCTCGCCACATCGGCTAGAGAAAACCATGCTGAGGAGCTCGGCAAACAACACGGCTGGGTATTCATGAAGCAGCATGACAATGTCGCAAACTCGATGGGTTATTACCCTGCAGCTGATGAAATTTTGAATGATCTTGGGGAAAGTCCGACTCATATCATTAGTGCCGTAGGCACAGGTGGAAGCCTCTTTGGAGTTACTGAACGTCTCCATCAATTGGGACACCGTCCCACTATTATAGGCGTCGAACCGGAAGGTTCCATTGCATTCGGTGCTCCTGGACACGACTATTGGCAATCTGGAACGGGCACCCCCGAAGGTGCAGTTATCGGCACTTCAGTTCGCTATGACTTACTCGACTACGGAGCAAAGGTATCCGACAAAGCAGCTTTCGCTGCATGCCGAACAATCGGAAAGCACATGGGGCTTCTACTGGGAGGATCTGCTGGCGGAGCCGTAATAGCAGCCCTCGAGCTCCTGCCGGGCTTTCCCGCTGGCTCTACATCGTTGACCATGGTGTGCGATGGAGGGGAAAAGTATCTAGATACCGTATTCAACGATGAGTGGATGTCCGAACGTGGTTTACTCGATGTCGCCCTCGAGGACAAAATTTGGGCACAAATTACGTCATTGCGCGCTGGGAAAAGTTCAATTCCGCTAGGTTCAACACGAATTTCATGGTCGAAGGAAAAGTAGTGCCCGGTACTACCTTACAGAACTTAAATCGTCAGCTTTTGGCGATGTCTCTTCCCCTCGCCGGCACACAGCTTGCGAACATCGCAATCTCAACCACGGACACTCTCATGATGGGTCAACTTAGCCTCGAGGCTCTGGCTGGCGGAGGCTTGGCAGTGGTGTGGTTTAACCAGGTACGCACAATGGCTGTGGGCCTATTAACACCACTGGGCAATAGGATTGCGTCGGCTCATGCGCTGTACGAAAGCAAATCTCGCGAACGAGCGGACTCTGAACTATCTGTTACTACGTTGCAAGGCGAAATTCGCAATCTTTCACGCACCGGCTGGTTCCTAGCAACTGCCAGTGGCCTCGTGGGAGCACTAGTGCTAATCGGGATTGCCTACGCGCTGCCATTTTTCGGCCAGTCCGCTGAGATTAGTTCCGCAGCCACTTCCATGATGTGGTTGCTCGCGCCAGGTCTTGTTCCTTGTTTGTGGTTCCAAGTCTCCCGTCAGTTTTGTGTAGGCCTCGGCAAACCAAAATCGCTACTACACATAACCGTGGCGATGATCGTAGTGAATGCAGCGTTGAACTACGCGCTCGGTTTTGGATTCGGGCCGTTTCCTGCATTGGGTCTGCTAGGCATTGGACTGTCCACCACACTGGTTCATTTATTGTCGGCCCTAATTTATCTGCGAATCACCATCCGAGATCCCGACCTCTCAACTTTTCTTGCCCTCGATTTCTGGAGTGCCGACGGAGACACGATGCACGGAAGGCTCCGTCACCTCGTCCGCACTCAGCTTCGTCTGGGGCTTCCAGTCTCAGCAACCTACGGAGCCGAAGCGGGCATGTTTTCTGTGCTGGCGATGGTCATGGGATCCTTTGGCACAGAAGCACTCGCAGCGCACAACGTCGTCTATCAAATAACCTTTATTGTTTTCCAGATTGGTGTTGGGTTCTCCCACGGCAGCTCTATTCTTGTGAGTCGCGCTTGGGGTCTGAATGACAACTCCCTTGCACGCCAAGTCGGCATTCGAACTCAAACGATGATGGCTGCCATCGTTGCTGTTGCTTCCGTCAGCTTTCTTTGCGCTCCCCGCCTCGTACTTTCCCCATTTATAAGCAGCTCCGAGAAATCCAATGCCACCGAGACATTAAGCATCGCATTGGGGTTGTTGGCTATTGGCGCAGTGATGGAATTTGTCGATACTGCACAAAACATAGCTATCGGTCTCCTGCGCGGGATTAGCGACACCACTACTGGTTTGAAGGCATCCCTCACTGGTTATTGGATTATAGGTTTGCCAGCTGCTTTAATACTTGCTTTTCCCATCGGTCTAGGGCCTCACGGGGTGTGGTGGGGATTGGTCATCGGGCTTGCCAGTTCTTCAATAATCCTTTGGAGAGCTTTCCTTCTCGCGACGCGTAAAGACCTTACCGTGAAACTCTAAAGAACTCGTCCCTCAAAGCGATATCCACGTCGCAGGTATCCGGTCGTTCACGTTCGTGTGCAACACTTAAAAGCATGGTTGACAAGCAGGCCGACACCTCATCATGCAGCGAAGCCCAACAGGCTTCGCCAGCTTTTGACGAAACTACAGAGTTTTCCACAAACCGGCTCGCAGGCGAGTTCACCGACGAAGACCGTTACGAGATTTTCAATGATGACCAGCTCTCCCTCAAGGCTGCCTTCCTCTACCTAGTTGCTGCGCTTGTGGGCGGTTCAGTTATCGCTCTGGCGTCCTGGTTTGTGTTCCACCGCCTGTCGCTGCCGGCCTTTGGCGGCTCGCAGCTGACCAGGGCAGTCGCAACAGCGCTGATTGTCATCACGCTGACGCTCACCACCGTCCTGCTGTATTTCTTCGCCACCAAGGGCAAAGACAATCGCCCCCGGTGGCTAACGTGGTTGACATACCTGATGGCTTACATGTCACCGGCCATTCTGGTGGTCTCTGCCGTCGGCCTGCCGCTTGGCTCGACCAGACTGTGGTTAGACGGTCTGTCTGTCGACCAGGAGTTCCGCACTGAGTACCTCACCAGGATGGCCGCGGAGCCTGGCCTGCATGACATGTCGTACATCGACATCCCGTCTTTCTACCCCGCTGGTTGGTTCTTCCTGGGCGGACGCCTGGCCAATATTCTTGGCATTGCCGGCTGGGAGGTCTTCCAGCCCTGGGCGTTGATTACTCTCGCCGCTGCTGGCTGTGTTTTGGTCCCGGTGTGGCAACGCCTGAGTGGTTCCCTGCCCGTGGCCACTGGCATTGCGCTGACAACCACGGCGGTCGCCCTGGCGACTGTCGCCGATGAGCCCTACGCCGCAGTCGTTGCTATGGGGCTTCCGGCGATGACCGTGATGGCCTGGCGCGGTCTCACCGGCGCCTGGTCCGCCATGTTTGGCGTGCTCGTCTTCCTGGGTATTTCTGCGACTTTCTACACTCTTTACACTGCCGTAGGCGCGCTTATTGTGGTCGTGTTGGCCGTGGTCGCGTGGACGTCGTCAAGCTCTTGGATGCCTGTAGTGCGTCTGATCATTATGGGCGTGGGATCGATGCTGATTGCGGCGACGGTGTGGGGGCCGTACATGCTGGCGGTTGCGACGGGGGCACCGCGCTCGGGCGCGACAGCGACGCATTACCTGCCCCCGGAGGGCGCGCAGCTGCCTTTGCCGATGCTCGCCGCCAGCGTGATCGGTGTGCTGTGTTTCATCGGTGTCGTGCGCATGCTGGTCAGCGCCACGGAGCCGGATGCCCGCGCGCTCGGCCTGGGCACGCTGGTGCTCTATGGCTGGGTAGTGGCCTCGATGGTGGCGACGCTGCTCGGACGCACGCTGCTGGGGTTCCGCCTCACCGCACCGATTACGTTCATGCTGATCGCGGCTGGTGTGGTCGCGCTTGCCGACGCCCGTCTCAACGGCATCGAGAAGTATTGGCCGCAGGCGGCACCAGCTCACATTGCCAAGCGTGTCTCCGCGGTAATGGCGGCAGTCTTGCTGCTGGCGGGCATTGGCTACGCGCAGTCGATTCCGAATAAGTTGCATGGTGCCATCGACTTGGCGCATACCGACACCGACGGTAACGGCGAGCGCGCGGACCGCTTCCCACCGAATGCCGGGGCGTGGTACTCAGCGGTGGACCAAACGCTGAAGGAGGCCGGGCTCGATCCGGCCCAGACAGTGGTGCTGACGGATGAGAAGAATTTCCAAGCACTCTATCCCTGGTACGGATTCCAGGCGCTGACCAGCCACTACGCTAACCCTCTGGGTGAGTTCGACCGCCGTAATCAGGCATTGGAGGAATGGTCGGAGATTCGCGACCCCGATGAGCTCGTGCAGGCCATGGATGAAACGCCGTGGCGCGGACCGGATGCCATTGTGCTGCGGGGCGAGGTTGAGACACCTGATGGCGAGGATGCCGCTCCACTGACGTTGGACATCGCGGATGATATCTATCCGAACAATCCGAATGTGGTCTTCCGGAGCCTGAATTTTGCCCGCTCTGCATTTGAGAAGCACTGGGAGCTAAACCAGGTCGGCCCGTTCGTAGTGGCGGTTCGCAAGTAGGTATTCGCAAGTAGGTATTGGGCGGCTATCCCCTGCTGTAAACGTGATTCCTGTTACTAATGTGGAAACTGTGATGTAACTTTCGCGTTGCAAACTCAAAGAAAAACGCCAATTACCGTAGTATCTTTCCTTGTGACTGCCGAAACTAAAGAAATCAAAGAAAGTGTCGACGGCTCACCCGAAGTGACCATCGACCGCGTGGAGAGACCGCCTATGGACGGCCCCTCTCCTACGACACTGACTCGTTGGACAGCGATTATCGCTGGAATCGTCGGTTTCATTTGCTTTGTCATCACACCGTTCCTCCCGGTCGTGAATACTCAGTCCTCCGTGTCTTGGCCTCAGCGCGACACACTGAACTCAGTGGATGCACCGCTTATGGCGCAGGCACCGTTGGATCTGAGCATCGATCTGCCTCTGTCGCTGACGGATGAACTCTCCGACAAACGGACGACCCTGTTGTCGACTATCCCCCCGACCGCGGATAAGCCGACCAAACGGGGCCTGATGGTGCGTTCGGGCAAGGACGGCCTCGACGTCATTCTGCGCGACAGCGTGGTGATGAGCCTGGATAAGAAGGAGCTTGCCGCAAACAAGGGCAGGATCCTGGAAATCCGTTCCACCGAGCACAAAACCACCGTCAACATCGACGGCGCCAAGAACTCAGATGGTGAGAAGCTCACCGCCACCACACACGGCGATTACCGTCCGCAGGTCACCGGTATCTACACTGACCTGCCCGCTGACGGCGACGCGGCCAAGGCCGTAGCCGATGGACTCGATGTCCACATGAACATCGACTCCCGCTACACCTCACACCCGACAGTGGTGAAGTACATCGTCATGTACTTGGGCCTGCTTCTGACGCTGGCTTCCCTGGTCGCGTTGGCTCGCATTGACCGTATTGATGGTTCCCCCTTCACTCCGCTGTTCAAGCGCGGTGCGCTGAAGCCGACTCCGCTGGACATCCTGGTCGGCACGATTTTGGTTGTTTGGCACTTCATCGGTGGCAACACCTCCGATGACGGTTACATCTTCACCATGGCGCGCGTCTCCGACGAGTCGGGCTACATGGCGAACTACTACCGTTGGTTCGGCGCTCCTGAGTCACCGTTCGGCAGCCCCTACTACGACCTGCTGTCGCTAATGGTGAAGGTGTCCACCTCATCTCTGTGGATGCGACTGCCGGCGCTGCTGTCCGCACTGCTGGTGTGGTTCATTATCTCCCGAATGGTTATCCCGCGCCTCGGCGACAAGATCGCCCAGCGCCGGGTGGCCTACTGGTCTGCTGCTGGTGTGCTGTTGGCCTTCTGGCTGCCGTACAACAACGGACTGCGCCCGGAGCCGGTCATTGCTCTGGGATCCCTGCTGACCTGGGTATTTATCGAGCGCGCAATTCTAACTCGACGCCTGCTGCCAGCTGCAGTCGCAGTGGTTATCGCCACGCTGGCACTGGGCTCGGGCCCAACGGGCCTAATGGCAGTTGCTGCCCTGCTCGCAGGCATCCCGATGCTGGTGCGCATTGTCGTTGAGCGCCATAAGGCTCTCGGTGGTGGTTGGCAGGCCCCACTGATGCAGATTGCACCGTTCCTGGCTGCGGGCACCGCCATCTTGGTCGGTGTCTTCGGCGACCAGACTTTGGCCACGGTCCGCGAGTCCATTCGTGTCCGCAGCATCATCGGCCCGTCGGAGCCTTGGTACAACGAGTACGTCCGCTACTACTGGCTGGTGCTGCAGTCAGTCGACGGCGCCTTCCCGCGTCGTTTCCCGGTTCTGATTGCACTGGCGTGCTTGAGCATCACGATTGCCGCGCTGCTTCGTCACCGCACCGTTCCGGGGGCTCTGGCCGGTCCGTCGGCACGCCTGGTGTTCATGTTCATCGGCACCATGTTCTTCCTGACCTTCACGCCGACAAAGTGGACGCACCACTTCGGTGTGTACGCGGGCATCGCGGCTTCCCTGGCAGCACTTGCCGCTATGGCCATTAGCCATTGGGTAGCAGGTAACCCGCGCAACCAGCTGTTCTTTGCCGGTGGTTTCACCTTCATCCTCGCTTTCTCGCTGATGGGTATTAACGGCTGGTGGTATGTGTCGTCCTACGGTGTGCCGTGGTTCGACAAGACCATTCAGTTGCGCGGCCACCAGCTGGGTTCAGCAGTATTGGCTCTGGCCTTGCTACTGCTGCTGGCTGGTGCAGTAATGAACTTCGTCCAGGAGTTCCGTACCAAGCCGAAGTCGCAGGAAAAGTCGGCACGCGTGCGCCGCATCAATGCAGTTGCATCGTCCCCGATTGCGGTGACGACACTGTTGGTGACGATGTTCATGGTGGCTTCGCTGGGCAAGGGCGCAGTATCGCAGTACCCGGCCTACTCGGTCGCCGCGGGTAATATCCGCTCCTTGGCTGGTCAGACATGTAATCTGGCGAGCGATGTGCTGATGGAAACCGATCCGAACGATGGCTTCCTGAATACCGTCGATGGCAAGCCGCTAGCGGAATCGCTGCGCGGTGGCGGCAAGAGCCGTGGCTTCGACCCGAACGGCGTCCCGTCAAACATGAAGGCCGAAGCTGTGGACACCAGCCAGAGCCAGGCAAGTACTGCCGACACTGATGATCAATCTACTGATCCGGAAGCCACAGTTGAGGGCGGTTCCGCGTCGGGCACCGACGGCGGCAAGCGCGCCGACAAGGGTGTCAACGGCTCGCAGGTCGAGCTGCCATTTGGCTTGGATCCGGATAAGGTGCCGGTGCTTGGCTCCTACTCCGAGGACATTCAGCGTCCTGCAAGCCTGGAAACTTCCTGGTTCCAGCTGCCTGAGATTGACGAGGACCACCCGCTACTCGTCGTATCGGCGGCCGGCCGTATCTTCCACCACGACATCAACGGTGTGGCTCAGCAGGGTCGCAAGCTGGTGGCAGAGTACGGTCGCAAGGGCGGCGACGAGGATGGCTTCGAGGTCCTCTCCGAGTCGGAGCCGATTGATATCGGCCCTGCTCCGACCTGGCGTAACCTGCGCTTCCTGACCGAGGAGATCCCAGAGGGAGCGACCGCTGTGCGACTGGTCGCGGAGGACAATGACGTCTCCGAGGATCAGTGGCTGGCACTGACCCCGCCGCGCCTGGCCGAGCTGCAGTCGATGACTGATGTCATTTCGCCGGAAACTGCGACTATCCCGGACTGGCCGGTTGCCTTCCAGTTCCCGTGCCAGCGTCCGTTCGACCACTACGCAGGTGTCGCAGAGCTTCCGGAATACCGCATCACTCCGGACCGTGGCCTGAAGGTCGTCGGTGCAGATGTCTGGCAGTCGGTCGATGGCGGTGGTCCGCTCGGATTCTCCGACGCTGTGAATGAGGCTACGTCCGTACCGACTTACCTCAAGAACGACTGGCGCCGCGACTGGGGTTCCGTCGAGAAGCTCTCGCCACGTCCGAATAAGGACAAGGTCAAGCCGGATGTCGCCGAAATTGAGTATGAAGATATCACTCGCTCGGGTCTATACTCGCCCGGGAAGATGATTGTGAAGGATCCCTAGGCGAAAGAGCCTCGGTGCCTCCTTCACCTAAGGAGCCCGAGTGACTGCACAAACCCGTTCCATCGTTGTCGCCGCAATGGTTGTGACTGACCCGGTGGGGCGGGTTTTGTGCGTTCGTAAGCGGGGTACGGATACGTTCATGCTGCCCGGCGGCAAGTTCGAGCCGGGTGAGTCCGTCGATAACCCGGAGGTCACCGCCGCGCGCGAGGTCTCCGAGGAGCTCGGCGTGGACATCGAGCTATCGCTGTTGCGTCCGTGGAATATCGCCCGCGCAGCCGCCGCCAACGAGGCGGGCTTCGAGGTCGTCGGCCACCATGTGCGCTATGTCGGAGAGTTCACCGACGAGTTGGCAAACGTTCAGCCCCATGCCGAGATTGAAGAGGTCCGCTGGCTCGACCCCTGGCTGCCGACCGGGAAAATCGCCCCTATGCTGGCCGAGACTACTCTGCCGAAGCTCCGCGAAGAGCTGCCGCAGCTTGCCGCTGGCCGTGAACAGCCACAGCGCGCACTGTCGTCACTAACTGTTTTCTGCGGCTCCGGCTTCGGCAACGATCCCGCCTGGCGCGTCACCGCCGAACGTCTCGGCCAGACACTCGCGGAAAATCGGGTGGAGCTCGTCTACGGTGGCGCGGCGATTGGTCTTATGGGCACGGTTGCTAACGCAGCGCTTGACGACGGCGGCAGTGTCACAGGTGTCATCCCCGAGGTCTTGGTCAAGAAGGAAATTGCCCATCCGCGGCTGACTCACCTGGAAACTGTTGCGACTATGGCCGACCGCAAGTCGCGCATGTATGAGCTTGGCGATGCTTTTGTTGCGCTCCCCGGCGGCGCGGGCACGCTGGAGGAGTTCTTCGAAGTGTGGACCCAGCAGCACCTGGGGATTCATGCCAAGCCAGTGGCGTTGCTGGGCCCTTCGGGCTTTTGGGAGCCGCTGTTGGCTCTGCTCCGCAACGTTGTGGATGCGGGTTTTGTGCGGCCGGAGCTTCTCGATGCGCTTATTGTCGTCGACGACGTCGACAAGCTCCTGCCTGCGTTGATTGCGTGGCGTGCGGGGCGGACGAAGTTTTAGCCCGACCCCAGACCCCACAACATCCTGCTAGTGAGCAGCAGCCAGCTGCTGCAGCTCAGCTTCGGTGCCGTTGAAGACGTCCTCGTCCACGTTGGTCGGGATGCCATCGACGCGGCCCGTGGAGGAACGCTGCCAGAAGGCCATGCTCTCCCAACCGCCCGGCAGCGAGGTCGGAGCGCTGTCTTCGTAGGCGGCGAGCCACAGCGGGTAGTCGGTGAAGTCGGTCGAGTTACCCATCGGGTTCTGCCAGAACCAACGGTAGGTGTAAATCATCGGGGTTTCGCCGGTCTTTTCCTCTACGCGCTCGAGGAAGTCCTTGGTCCACTTTTGCAGCTGGGTCGGGTTGAGGCCATTGTCCAGCTCGATGTCCAGCACCGGTGGCAGAGTCTTGTCTGTGGAGATCTGCTCATCGCGCTGCTGCAGTGCTTCTACGTACTGGTCAGCCTGCGCAATTGCGGAGCGATCCGGATGTGCCTTGTGGTAGCTGCCCACATACAGACCGGCCTTCGCTGCAGCAATGGAGTCCTCGAGGAAGTACTTCTGGTCACCTTCGACACCGTCGGTGGCCTTGATGAAAGCGAACTTCTGGCCGCTGGCTGCGACCTCGTCCCACTTCAGCGCGACGCCACCTGGGCGCTGCCACTTGGAGACGTCCACACCGGTCGGCCCCATGTGGAAGCCGGTGCGAGCCGAGTTAGACGATGCATTCTCGGTGGATTGAGACTCAGCGCTCGACTCAGAGTTAGTGGACGAACCGTTGGCATCAGAGCCCTGCGACTCCTGAACAGTCAAAAAGTCGAGCGACCCCTTGGAATCAGCAGCGGACTGGTTGGAGTGTGCAGATGCGTCCTGTGTTTGTGCGTCTGCCGGTGCAATAACACCCAAGGTCAGCGGCGCAACGGCCACGATACTTGCCAAAGTGGCGCGTCCCGGGCGTCGCTTCAACACCGCGTTCGCGGAAAGTGGAAGAAATTTCATGGTTTGCACCTTACCCCCTAAACCACTTCAGCCCCATTCGTAAGCCTAAACTTATTCCACCCCTCCAGTCACAGCTTCAATCCGCCCTTGCCCCTAGACTGGCGGCATGACAAATAGCACTAATACTGAGACCCAGTCCGCAACGCCCCAATTCTCAACAACTCCTCGCCCGCAGGATGACCTCTACTTGGCCACCAACGGTGAGTGGATTAGCAATCACGTCATCCCGGCTGACCGCCCCATCGATGGCGCCTTTTACAAGCTGAGGGATGAGGCGGAGGAAAACGTCCGCGAGCTCATCACCACTGCCGCCGATGCGGATCCGAATTCCCGCGTCGCTCGCTTGTACAACTCTTTTATGGACGAAGCCGCTATTAATAACGCCGGCGCAGCTCCTCTCGCGCAGGATCTAGAAATGATTGCCTCCGCCGAGAACGCGCATGAGCTGGCGTTGGCGCTCGGCCACCTCGACCGTCTCGGTGTCGGTGGTGCGCTCGGGTACTGGGTAGAGAAGGATTCTGGCTCGGACCTGGACGCTCTCTATCTGTTGCAGTCGGGTCTCGGCCTCCCGGATGAGGCTTACTACCGCGAGCCGGGTCACGCCGACACCCTCGCTGCCTATGAACAGCATGTTGCCGCTATGTTGAAGCTCCTCTCCTCGCATGACGACGGCGCGGGGGACCTCTCCACCGCGCTTGCTGCATTCGAGTTGGTGGACCCGGCCGCTGCGGCGGCGCGCATCGTGGCTTTTGAAAAGCGAATTGCCGCTGGTCACTGGAATGTGGTCGATACCCGCGATGCACTGAAGACCTATAACAAGACGGTCATTGCTGACCTCCCCACCGGCTTCCCGGTCGCGGAGTGGCTCGCGGCCACCGGTGTCAATGAGACGAACCAGACTGCCATCGACACCATCGTGGTGATGATGCCGTCGTACTTCGAGCACTTAAGCAAGCTGTGGCAGGACACTGACCTGGCAGATCTGCGCCTGTGGGCACTGTGGCGCGTCCTCCACCAGCGTGCCGCCTACCTGTCGGATGACTTCTCTGCGGAGAGCTTTAACTTCTACGGCCGCACCTTGCAGGGTTCGACCGAGCAGCGTGCACGCTGGAAGCGTGGTGTTGCCTTTGCGGACGGGGCGGTTGGACATGACGTCGGCAAGCTGTATGTGGAAAAGCATTTCCCTCCGGAGTACAAGGAGCAGGTCCTGGAACTGGTGGACTACCTGCTGGCGGCGTACCGGGAGCGCATTTCGCAGCTGCCGTGGATGACGAAGGCGACGCAGGAGCGGGCACTGGAGAAGCTGTCGCTGTTTAAGGCCAAGATTGGTTACCCGGAGCGTTGGCGTGACTACTCGGCCATGGAGCTCGGGGATTCACTGATGAACAATGCTCGCGCTGCCAGCGCTTTTGCGCATGATTATGAGGTGGCAAAGCTGGGCACCCCGGCCAATCGCGATGAATGGCATGGCACTCCGCAGACGGTCAATGCCTTCTACAATCCAGTGGTCAATGACATCACGTTCCCGGCTGCGATTTTGCAGTCTCCGTTCTTCTCACCGGACGCTTCCCCGGCGGAGAACTTCGGTGGCATCGGTGCGGTGATTGGCCATGAGATTGGTCATGGTTTCGATGACCAGGGCTCGCAGTATGATGGCCACGGCAATCTTCACCAGTGGTGGACCGATGAGGATCGCGCAGCGTTTGAGAAGCTGACCGCCGCGCTGGTGGATCAGTACGAGGGACTGGTGCCGCAGGCACTGCGCGAGCAGGCCGAGGAGGGTGCTGACCTGCCCGGCGTCAACGGTCGCTTCACCCTGGGCGAGAACATCGGTGACTTGGGCGGGCTCGGTATTGCCGTCGTTGCTTTCCGACGTTTCCTCGCTGCCCGCGGAGAGGAACTTGGGCTGGAGGACACCCCAGAGACCTACCGTGACCTGTTCAAGCAGTGGGCACTGGTCTGGCGTTCCAAGATTCGTCCGGAGTTTGCACGCCAGCTGCTTGCCATCGACCCGCACTCGCCAGCGGAGTTCCGCTGCAACGTCATTGCCAGCAACATCGATGAGTTCCATGAGGCCTTCGCCACTTCAGCGGGGGACGGCATGTGGCGTGAGCCGAATGAGCGCGTGAATATCTGGTAGCGCTGCGGGAACCCAACCTGCGCTGCGTTACCCTCCGATGCTTTCCGGGCTCTCCGACGCGTTCCAGCAGCCTCCGGGGAAAGCCAACGCCTCACCGTTTACTACAAATGCAAAAGCTGACTTTTTGTTTTTGCAAACGTGGAACTAAAATCACAGGTGAGGCGCACGCTTTCCCGATGATCAAATCGGGCAGGGCCCCAATCAAGCGAGGTTCCTGTTACAAGTGCGCTTGCTAAGTGCTCTTGCTGGAGGAGGCCGCTGTGGACACTCGCGACATCCAAGCACTCACCGCCGTCAAACTCTATTACGGCGAGGGGCTCACACAGTCTCAGGTTGCAGCCGAACTCGGGGTTTCCCGTCCAACGGTCTCTAAACTGCTCAACCTTGGCCGCGAGCGTGGTTACGTGCGCATTGAGATCCACGATCCGCGAGAGGAAGCCTCAGAGACCGCTACGCAGATGCGGGATCGCTACAAGTTGAACGATGTGCGCCTGGCGCAACCGGCACGCGCTGGCAACGCGGTCTTGCTCCGCGAGTTGGGGCGTGTGGGCGCCGAGCTTCTCGACGAGCTGGTGGTCGACGGTACCCTTCTCGGTGTTTCGTGGGGCAAGACCATGTACTCCGTATCCACGCAACTGAAGTCCAAGGATGTCTCGGGCGTGGAAATTGTGCAGCTCAAGGGCGGAATGAGTCATTCCGATAAGTCGACGAATGACATCCGCACTATTGGCGGGTTCTGCCACGCTTTCCATGCCTATGCCCGCACATTGCCGCTGCCGGTGATTTTCGATTCGGTCGAGACCAAGCGCATCGTGGAACAGGATCGGTTCATCGCCAGCGTATTGGCGCTTGGCCGGACGGTGGACATTGCCGTTTTCACTGTCGGCGCAGTCGACCATGATTCACTGGCCTTGAACTTGGGGCAGCTGTCGGCAACCGAAAAGGACTTACTCGTGGAGCGCGCAGTGGGCGATGCCTGCTCACGCTTCTACCGCCCGGACGGTGGCATTGCGCTGCCAGAGGTCGATGCCCGCACGGTAGGTATCAGCCTCTCTGACCTGCGCCGGATCCCCACTCGGGTACTTGTGGCCGGTGGCGCACACAAGGCCGAGGCTATCGATGTGGCCCTTCGAACAAAGTTGGCCACTCACTTGGTCATTGACGATGCCACCGCCGAGCGCCTACTTTCGCTCGACTCATCGGACTCACTGGGCTCGCCAGACTCACCCCCTAGCTCCACCCCTCCCTCTGCCACGGATTAGCTGTCTCGGGACGCATCAGTACAAAGAACTGACACCCGGGCCTGAGAAGCGTCTTTGTCCTTTTCGACCGATAGACTTAAGCGAGCGCAGATGTCCGCATAGATGTTGCAGCCGCTGTCAGGTCGGAGAGGACGATTCTTTAGGTGTCACCAGCACAGCAGATCAAGCACACACTTCAGGCCTACGAGTCGGCAGACGCATCTTTTGCTCAGTCCGCGAAGAAATTGCCATCCGTGGGATGGAAAGGAGCGCTCTACGCTCTCAAGCGTGCGGGTATCGAGTTTTTCTTGGAGCTCGGTTTCGACGCTGCCGCGAAGTTGACTTACTACACGGTGCTGACCTTCGCGCCTGCACTGCTTGCGATTTACTCAATTGCCACGCTGATGCTGGCCGGCTATACAGAAGACCTCAACCGACTGACCGAGGATTTCATCCGCAGCTACATCCCGGCTGAGTATGCCGAACCGATTCGCAATGTCATCTCAACGATTATCGGCTCCGCCACGGGCGGTCTTGTCGCACTGACTATCGGTATTGTTCTTGCGCTGATTTCGTCGTCGGCCTACACACGCGCATTTTCGCGCACGGGTAACTCCATCTATGGCGTTTCCGAAGGTCGCACGCTAATTCGCTACCACCTGCTCATGGTCGCCATTACGCTATTGCTGCTCATTGGCACGGTGGTGCTGCTTATTGCGATTATTGTCAATGACCAGCTAGTTATCACCATCGTCGAACCGGTTGCCCGCCCGTTGGGCATTGAATCGACCACGCGACAGGTCATTGACTTCTGCATCTCCGTCTGGAGTTGGCTGCGCTGGCCGGTCATTATCGTCATGTCGATGATCCTGATTGGCTCGCTGTACTACTTCACACCGAACGTGCGCATGCGCAAATTCCGCTGGCTCAGTACCGGTTCGGCACTGGCAATTATCAGCTCGCTGGGTATTGGCAAGGCATTGCAGCTTTACCTGTTCAACTTTGCGGCTTCAAACCCCTACGGCGCCATGGGTGCCGTCATTGCTCTCATGACTGCACTTTGGGGCATTAATGTCGTCGTGGTCTTCGGCTTCAAGCTGGATGCCGAGGTTGAGAGGATGCGCCAACTGCGCGCCGGCCTGCCCGCAGAGCGATACATCCAGCTTCCACCCCGAGCTACCGCGGCCGCCGAGGGCGAGCAGAAGATCCATCAGAATCTAGAAAAGCAGGCGGCCGAATTCCGAACTGAGGAAGAGCTATAGCGCAATCACACCCACAATTGCAGCGTTGAGCAGGTTGGTGCACAGGCCCGCAATCAGCGCCAGCGGACCGTTCTTGGCAATCTCACCGCGACGCTCCGGCGATAGCGCACCGAAGGAACCGATCTGAATTGCAATGGAAGACAGGTTGGCGAAGCCAGCCAGGGCGAAGGTCGCCAGCATGATGGACTTCGGATCCAGCGAGTCGACGTGCTCCGAGAACGAGGTGTAGCCGACGAACTCGTTCAGAATCGTCTTCTCACCAATGAAGCTACCGACCAGCCCTGCGTTCTCCCACGGCACACCAATCAGCCAGGCAATCGGCGCGAAGATCAGACCGAACAGCCCCTCCAGTGACCAGTTTTCCTGACCGAACCAGCCGCCGATGCCGCCAATCATGGCCGACAGCATCGCAATCACAGCGATGAACGCAATCAACAGACATGCCACAACCACAGCGATACGACCGCCGGCCAACGCACCCGATCCTAGCGCGTCAATGACGTTCTTCGACTCAGTGTCGCGGACATCCTTCACCGACGCATCCAGATCGGATTCCTCCGTCTCCGGCCAGAAAGTCTTCGCAATCAGCAGCGAGCCCGGCGCGTTCATTACCGATGCCGCCAGCAGGTACTCCAATGGCGCACCGAGCAGGGAGTAACCAATCAACGTCGATCCGGCCACCGAAGCAAAACCGCCCGACATACATGCGAACAGCTCCGACTTGGTCAGTTTCGGAATATACGGCTTAACGACGAGCGGAGCCTCCGACTGCCCGAGGAAAATCACCGTGGAAGCGAAGACGGACTCCACCTTCGAGGTTCCCATAATGAACTTCAGTGCGGACCCGACATATTCAACGAAGTACTGCACTACCCGCAGGTAGTAGAGGGCGCCGAGGACCGCGCTCAGGAAGATGATCACTGGCAGCACGTTGAGCACGAAGACGAAGTTTTTCCCCGTGCCGTCGAAAAGATTACCGAAGACAAATGAGGTGCCCTCATTTGTAAAGTCGATCATCTTCTCAATGGCACCGGCGACGCTCTTCAACGCCTGGAAGCCGGGTTCCCACTTCAGCACTACCAGCGCGAACACCGCTTGCAGCAGCAGGCCAACGCCGAGCGTGCGCCAGTTAATGGCTTTCCTGTTCTTTGAGATAGCAATGGCAAATCCGATGACGAGGATGATGCCCAGTAAGCCTTGCAGTCTATCCATGACTAAGGTCTTCTTTCTTGATAAAAGAGGCTGTGGTGATGATGCCTACAGGTCCTCGGGACCAAAGGCGTAAGGGAGAATTTTTTCGAAGTCGATGCTGGCCGGAGCGCCTAAACCACCATTTTCCGGGCGCTCGGATTCCACAATGACACGCTTGCACCCAAATTCGTGCAGGACCTGCCGACAGGCACCACAGGGGTGGCACGGTGCCGCCTTTCGCCCGACAATGGCACAGGCCGCAATCTTATGGTTGCCGCCGTGCTCCGCGACCATGCGGAACACGGCTGTACGCTCTGCGCAGTTGGTCAAGCCATAGGATGCATTTTCCACGTTGCAGCCTGTGACCACCGTGCCGTCGTCAAGCAGAAGTGCGGCACCGACCGGAAAACCTGAATAGGGGACATACGAGTTTTCCGTGGCTGCGTAGGCCTTAGCCAGTAGTTCTTCGTCTGAGATGTGGGACATTGTGCTCTCCCTCCCCGAGCCTGTTCGAGGTGTTTATGCAAACATACTTATGTGGGTACAAATGGAAAGTTAACTGTTGACATTTGTTCTAGTGCTGATGATAATCGGAATCAGCAGAGTTCACAAGACCAATATCGCTAAGCACAATCGCCTATAAAAGGAGCGAACAATGGCTGAAAAGTTCGATGTAGTTGACGTCATCAAGGTAAAGCGTGATGGCGGTGAGCTCAGTCCGGAAGAGATTTCCTGGGTCATTGACGCCTACACTCGCGGTGTCGTGGGCGATGAACAGATGGCGGCGCTGAACATGGCCATCTTCATCCGCGGCATGAACCGTCGCGAGATTGTGGATTGGACTCAGGCGATGATTGACTCGGGCGAGACCATGAGCTTCGCATCGCTGAGCAAGCCCACCACGGACAAGCACTCCACCGGTGGTGTCGGTGACAAGATCACGCTGCCGCTGGGCCCACTGGTGTCCTCCTACGGCGTGGCCGTCCCGCAGCTGTCCGGCCGCGGCCTCGGCCACACCGGCGGCACCCTGGACAAGCTGGAATCCATTCCTGGCTGGCAGGCTGATGTTCCGAATGACCGCTTGATGCAGATCCTGGAGGATTCCGGCGCGGTCGTCGCAGCAGCCGGTGCGGGTCTGGCACCTGCGGATAAGAAGATTTACGCGCTGCGTGACATCACCTCGACGGTCGACTGTATTCCACTGATTGCCTCGTCGATCATGTCCAAGAAGATTGCGGAGGGCACCTCCAGCTTGGTGCTGGATGTCAAGGTCGGTTCGGGCGCCTTCATGAAGGATCTGAATCAGGCCCGCGAACTGGCCCGCACCATGGTTGACCTGGGCAACGACGCGGGCGTGAACACCCGCGCGCTGCTGACGGACATGTCCACGCCGCTGGGCCTGACCATCGGCAACGCCCTCGAGGTCCGCGAATCGGTGGAGGTTCTCGCCGGCGGCGGCCCCGCAGACGTCGTGGAGCTGACCTGTGAACTGGCCCGAAACATGCTGGAGCTGGCCGGCGTGCACGATGCCGACGTGGAGCAGGCGCTGAAGGACGGCCGCGCAATGGATTCGTGGAAGAAGATGATCCGCGCTCAGGGCGGCGATCCGGATGCCGCGTTGCCGGTGGCACCTCACACGCACGATGTGGTTGCGCAGGCTGACGGTTACCTGACCAAGCTGGATGCACTGGCTCTCGGCGTTGGTTCCTGGCGCTTGGGCGCAGGACGTGCTCGTAAGGATGATCCGGTGCAGGCCACTGCCGGTATTGAGATTTTCGCCAAGCCGGGAGACAAGGTGGTCAAGGGCCAGAAGCTGCTCACGCTGCACACTGAAACTCCGGATAAGTTCGAGCGCGCTCTCGAGTCCATCGAGCCAGGCATTGAAATCGGCGACACCGCGCCGACAGCCGAGCACGAGATTATCCTCGATCGCGTGTCCTAGAAAAATTACTGATGGGCTCGCGTCGGCGCCACTTCCCCGCCCCGAGCCCGCCACCTCCCTACCTTGACGCTCTCTCCCAAATTTCCGAAAGGACTTGATTTCTCCCATGACTTCCCGCGCTGACGTTGCCAAGATGATTGACCACACCCTGCTTAAGCCAGAAGCCACCTCTGACCAAGTCAAGGCTCTTATCGCCGAGGCCGCCAAGCTCGGCACCTACTCCATCTGCATCTCCCCCTCGCAGCTCCCAGTCGAGGTGCCTGAGGGCCTACACATCGCCACTGTCGTCGGATTCCCCTCCGGCGCGGTAAAGGCCGAGGTCAAGGCCGCTGAAGCCGCTCGCGCTGTGGCCGACGGCGCTGAAGAAGTCGACATGGTCATTAACATCGCCTTCGCCAAGGAGCACCGCTTCGACGACCTCGAGGCTGAAATCAAGGCTGTTCGCGATGCCATTCCGGGCAAGATCCTGAAGGTCATCATCGAGTCGGCCGCCCTAACCGATGAGGAAATCATCGCAGCCTGCAAGGCTTCCGAGTCCGCAGGCGCAGACTTCGTCAAGACCTCCACAGGCTTCCACCCGGCCGGCGGCGCTTCCGCTCACGCCGTGAAGCTCATGCGCGAAACCGTGGGCAACCGCCTGGGCGTCAAGGCCTCTGGCGGTATCCGCGATGCCGCTGCTGCTGAGGAAATGATCGCCGCTGGCGCCTCCCGCCTGGGCCTTTCCTCCTCCGCCGCCGTCCTCGATGGTCTGAAGTAGGCGAACCCCGATGCTCTCCGAACAACTACAAGCCACCATCACCGACTGGATCGCCCACGATCCGGACGAGGCCACCGCCGCTGAGCTCTCCTCGCTTTACGACGAAGCCAAGGCCGCCAACCCCGATGCGATTGCCGAGCTGGAAAGCCGTTTCGCCGGGCCACTCGAATTCGGCACTGCAGGTCTTCGCGGTGTCGTTGCCGCTGGTCAGTCTCGCATGAACCGTGCCACGGTCATCCGTGCCACCGCTGGCCTGGTTGCGCATCTGAAGAACATTGTGGGCGACGACTTCACCGTGGTCATTGGTTGCGATGCCCGCCACGGCTCCGCTGATTTTCACCGAGATGCCGCCGCGGTTGTCGCCGCAGCCGGTGGCAAGGCCCTGGCTCTGCCACAGCAGCTGCCCACACCGGTGACCGCCTTTGCCGTGCGCCACCTCAATGCTGATGCCGGCATCATGGTCACGGCCAGCCACAATCCACCGAAGGACAACGGCTACAAGGTTTACCTCGGTGGCCGCGCGGTGGAGTCTGATTCCCGCCGAGGCGTCCAGATTATCGCGCCCCATGACAAGCAAATTGCGGAAGCCATCGCCGCTGCTCCACCAGCTGATGAGGTCCCACGTAACTTCGACGCCGTCGAGCAGGTTGGTCCTGAACTACTGGACGCCTATGTGAAACGGGCGGCTGCGCTCGCAACGACGTCGTCAAGCGAAGAGAAGCAGGCAGCGAAGATTGTTCTCACCCCGATGCATGGTGTCGGTGGCGAGACCATCGTGCGCACACTGAACGCGGCAGGTTTCTCGAATGTCAGCGTGGTCGAAAAGCAGTTCGCGCCGGATCCGGAGTTCCCGACGGTATCGTTCCCGAACCCGGAGGAAGCCGGTGCGCTGGATCTTGCGTTTGAGCTGGCTCGTTCCGAAGACGCGGATGTCATCATCGCGGCTGACCCGGATGCGGACCGCTGCTCGGTAGCTATTCCGGACAGCGGCGTCGATGGCGGCTGGCGACAGCTCTCCGGCGACGACATCGGTGCGTTTCTGGGTGAAGTCATCGCTGCAGATGCCGAGGCCCGTGGGATTGCGACCGTGACCAATGATGAGGGCGCAGAGTTCCCGGCCACAATGGCTAACTCGATTGTGTCCTCACGCCTGCTGAGCAAGATTGCTGCAGGTCACGGACTGAATTATCGCGCTACACTGACCGGCTTTAAGTGGATTGCTGGTGTGGACGGGCTCGTCTTCGGCTACGAGGAGGCCATTGGCTACTGCACTGACCCGGCAGTCGTGCGAGACAAGGACGGCGTATCTGCGGCGGTGCGTGTCGCCGACGCGGTGGCGCGACTGAAGGGCCAGGGTCTTGGCATCCAGGACCTGCTGGATGATGTCGCCCGCGCCCATGGTCTCTACAAGACCGCCCCGTTGACATTCCGCGTCGAGGACCGATCGCTGATCACCAAGGGCATGGACACTCTGCGCGCCAACCCGCCTGCACAACTGGCCGGAGCGAAGGTCACGCAGGTCACGGACATGAACGATGGCCTAGACATGGTCGACGCCAAGGGCGAGAGCTATCACATCCCGCCTACCGACGGCATTCTCATCCTCACCGAGGCCAACGACCGCGTCATTGCCCGGCCTTCCGGCACGGAACCGAAGCTGAAGTGCTACCTGGAAGTCGTGCTGCCGGCCGCTTCGGCCGCGATTCCGCACGTGGCCGCGGCCGAGCGGCTCGACCAGATCAAGGCCGAGCTCAAGGAAATCCTGGGGATGTAGCCACTAAGCAGCTAACCAATAGGCAGCTACCAGCTACACCTCGCAACAAACTGGGGTGCGCATGAACAAAACGGCCGAAAAATGGCCGTGAAGTCTCACGCGCACCCCAGTTTCGCATGTGCAGCCCGGAGTCTTGGGCCGGCTCACAAGTTACTGACTAGGTTTATGACAAAAACAAGCAGAAATTAGTGCCGAAACTGACATAAACTTAGGCAGTTTCTCGATGGTCACAACCTCATTTGAAGCTCACCACCTCATTTCGGGTCTAGCTAAACCCGTCCTGGCCGCATTTTGCGGACGACATGCGTCTCCTAACATGCTTTACAGTTTTCCCAGTAATACAATAAAAGCCGTTAACCGTGTCCCCAGGGGATGGAGCACCATTCGCTACGCGGGTTGGGCTCATCACAGGGGGAACACTTCCTCCTCGTGATTGGTACGTCCAGCATGTCGCATAACGAGTTCCCCAGCTCAGACCCCAACTACAATTCGAATCCTTCCACCGGTTCTTTCGGCCCCGTGTACCCGAACCAGGCACCTCAACCCCAACCACAGCCGCAGCCCCAATTCGCTGCGCAGCCGGCACCAACTTTCGCTTACGCAGCCCCGGCGTATCCGCAGCAAAGATCAGGTACTTCCGGCGCAATGATTGCGCTCATTTCAGTGCTGGTCGTGGTCCTGCTGGGCCTGGTTGGCGCGGTACTTTATGTCACCCTGAGTAAAGATGACTCGGTAACTGCGGCCGACACACAGACGGCTGCCACTACACAGGCCGCTGCCGATGCTTCGAGCCAGCCCAACCCACCGGTCACACAGACTGAGACCGTGGTTGTTCAAGATTCGAGTGGCTCATCCGGTAATTCGGGCTCGTCTCGCTCATCGGGCCTGGCTGGCGGCAACCTCTCCAGCGCATGGAAGGGCACGTCCTCAACGAGCGATCCGTTCGTTCGAAATGTACACAGCGCCTACGTCCGCTATCGCAATTCCACTGGTGCGGAATCCGGCACCATCACGGCCTACAGCCCAACGACTGGCCTGACCTACAACATGTGGTGCCGTCCTGCTGGCGGCAACATCAAGTGCACGGGCGGCCGTAACGCAGTGGTGTACATCGGCTAACGCATACCGCCCACCGCCACGGTCACAGCACTCCAGTCCGCGACCTACGCCACTGCGTCGTCTAGGCCGCCAGCTAGGTCGTGGAAAATGGCCCGGTTGAGACGAAATGCCTTTTTCGCCTCGTCAACCACGGCATCTTTGTCGGCATCCGAAATGCCCAGCTCAGACAGACTCTGTCGGTAGCCGTCGCGGTAGGGCTTAATTTTTCCGATCGCGGAGAAGTCATAGAATCGGGTTCCCTCCGCACCGATGCCGTAATGCTTGGCCAGCATGGACGCAATCACCTGACCACCAGAAAGATCGCCCAGGTAGCGAACGTAATGGTGTGCCAATGCGGCGTTGGCGTTACCGTTGCTTTCGATTTCACGAAGCTCGGCCACGTAGTTCTTTGTCGCCTCCACAGGCGAGATCTTTTCCCGCCAGTCGGGCCCCACCAAATGCTCAAGGTCGGCTGCCAGCGCTTCCAGGCGCTCCAGCTGCGTATCGTAGACCGCGCTGACCTGCGGCGACTCCGCAGTGGACCGCACTGCCTGCTCTAACGCCTCGTACACAAAGTAGAGCTGACCAGTTAAATCGATGGCCGCCTGCGCATTCAGTTCACCCGCAAGCAGCCTCGACATGAAGTCGGAGTTCTCCGCTTCACTGTGGACACCCGCAGTCTCCACTTTGAGTCGATCTGCCAGGGGCTGAGCAGCCAGCTTGTCACCTTCTTTAATCGTGTTTTCAACCATGGTTTTCTTCTTTCTCTGTGAGGTTCGGAGACTGGGGTGAGAGATTGTGGCTCGCGCGCTGAGGCACCAGCACGGAGTTGCCCGCGGAGTCCTGAAGCACTTCCACACCGATGCCGTAGACTTCGCTGACGGTCTGTGCATCCAGGGTTTCCGCAGGCGGGCCTTGCTTTACGACGCGCCCCTGCGCCACCACCACAACGTGATCGGCATACGCCGCTGCGGCGGACAAATCGTGCAGGACCACGACCACGGCTTTGCCCGCCGCCGCGCGGGCGCGCATCATTCCCATGATTTTTTCGGCGTGGTGGAGGTCCAGGGCCGCGGTCGGTTCGTCGAGAAGCACGACGGGAGTGTCCTGGTAGAACACGCGGGCGCTGTGGACGCGGGCGCGCTCGCCGCCGGAGAGGGTCGGGACTTCCCGGTCAAGGAGGTGCGCGACGTCGCATTCGGTGATGACTTCCTCGAGCAGCTCTTCGTTCGGGCCGCCCCAGGGGTTGCGTCCGAAGTCGATGACTTCGCGGCTGGTGAATGGCACGGACAGTTCTTGGCTCTGTACCAGGACGGCGCGGTAGCGGGCCAGGTCGGCGATGGAGAGCTCGGTAATGGAGTGCTCGCCGATCCGGACGTCGCCGCCGCTCAGCTCATGGTCGCCGGAAAGCGCTGCGAGCAGTGTCGACTTTCCAGCACCATTCGGGCCGACCAGCGCGGTGACTTTTCCGGGCTCGGCGACCACGGAAATATCGTTGAGAATGCGGTGACCGTCCAGGGTGATGCTGACATTTTCGGCAGAAATACCCAGGCCAGAGTGAATTTCCATTAGTGCACCGCCCTCTTCGAACGCAGGAGCAGCCAGAAGAACAGTGGTCCACCGACGATCGAGGTGAGCATTCCCAGCGGCAGGTCCGCACCGGTGATCATGGTGCGGGCCGCGAGGTCGGCCAGCGTTGTGGCTAGCGCGCCGCCGAGGATGCATGCGGGAATCAGCGTGCGATGCGCTGGTCCCAGCAGCAGTCGTGCAGCGTGCGGCACGACCAGGCCGATGAAGACGATGATGCCGGAAAATGCCACTCCAGCCGCCACGACCAGGGACGTGCCAAAAATGATGGCGCGACGCAGCGTGACGACGTTAATACCCAGGTGGCGGGCTTGCGCTTCACCAAGACTCAGAATGTCCAGCTTGCGGTAGCTGACCCACATGGCAATTACGGCCGGAACTGTCACCAGCGTAATGATGACAACCTGCGTCCAGGTGGCGCTGGCAAACGAGCCCATCTGCCAGAACACAATGCGGTCGCGGGCAGCTGTGGAGGCTACGAATGTCAGGAGCGACACCAGACCACCGCAGATGGAGTTCACAGCCACACCGACCAGAATGATTCGGGCGATATCGCGGCCACCGTGCGCATTGGCGGCCACAATAGCCGTGGCCACAGCACCACCGATAAAAGCTGAGACCGCAATGGCCCAGCTGCTGGCGAAGACACTCAACACTCCGCCGAGCACTCCGGAAAGCCCGGCGGCGGTGCCCAAAACTGTGGCGGTGGCAGCGCCGACCGCGGCGCCGGAGGAAACGCCGATGAGGCCGGGTTCGGCAAGCGGGTTGCCGAACACCGCTTGCAGCGCCACACCCGCGAGGGCTAGTCCCGCACCAACGAGGCAGGCCAGCGCGATGCGCGGCAATCGCACTTGCCACAGCACGGTGTCGATGGGCTCTGGCGCGTCACCGAGACCGCCATTGAACACTAGCCTCACCATTGAGCTCAGTGATTCGCCGATGGTGGCGCCGAACTGCCCCACGGAGGCCGACCAACCTATTGCCAGCACAAGCGCTAGGGCGAGCCCAATGAAAACGGCCGCCTGTCTGAACGGACTAGTTTTGTTCGCGGTTGTCTGCATTGCTCAGCCAGTCACTTCCCCGCAGTCTTGTCAGCGCTCACACGAGAGCCTGCACCAGCGCCATCACCTGCACCATCACCAGCACCGCCACCGTAGAGAGCATCCGCAATGGCGCGAATCGCACGCGGCGACTGCGAGTCAAAGGACAGCAGCTGCGAATCGGGCACGTCCACAACGGACTCATTCTGGCCCGCCGGGGTCTGTGCGATGCCCGGGATTTCCTTCAAGCCTTCAATCCCGCCGACGGACTCCAGGCCACCAGACATAACCAGGATGGTGTCTGGAGCCGCAGCGATGAGCGACTCTGGCGTAATCGGCGTGAACGCACCCTCAATACCCACGCCCTCACCGGCATCGACACCGCCGAGACGAGTGATCAGAGAACGCCCACCAGAATCCGGTCCCGCAATCATGGCCACACCGGTTCCGCGCACGTAGAGAATCATCATCTTGCGGCCATCGGCCTTGGCCTGCGCGTACTCGGTCGCAGCCGCCAGCTCCGTGTCCAGGTGCTCCTTCACCGGGCCAACTTGGTCAGCCAGGCCGACTGCGCCCGCGACTTCGTCGATAAGCGTGTTGATCGTCTCAGGAGTGCGCTCGTCCGACACATGGACGACAGTGATTCCCGCTTTTTCAAACGTGTCGAAGACACGGCTAGGGCCAATCGTGCCATCGGTAATGATGAGCTCCGGCTTCAGCTTCATCACCGACTCAGCATTGACTGCATGCCCGCCGATGGTGAGGTTCGGCAAATCCTTTACCGCCGGGAAATCGGAGGTGGAGTCGCGCCCCACCAGACGGTCTCCGAGGCCAAGCGTGTAGACCGCTCGGCTGAGTGCTCCCGCCCGGTCAAGCGTGAGAATACGCTGGTAGTCCTTGTCCGCCGCCGGTTTCGGGTCTTTCAGCAGCACTTCGGGGTTTTCCGAAGGCAGGTTCGCATGCGCGGCACCGTGAGCGGAAATGTTGTCGGCGCGCGGAACCGTCGTCACGCCAGCGCTTGACGACGATGCCCCCTCCCTCGCGGCATCATCGGAACCACAGGCGACTAGTCCTGCGACTAGGACAACACTCAGCAGTGTTCCGGCAAGACTGCGAACGCGACAGGCAGGCACGGTGAACATATTCCCCCTCTGTGAGCTGACGCTGCACGGAGATAGACGACAAAAAGAATGACTAAATAACGACTAACACTAGTAACAAAGAGCTTAGAAAGGACTTTGCTCTACTCACCCAAAGAATCTTAGGCTATCTTTTAGTTCTAGGTTAGCCTACCCTTAAATAAAGATAGTAATCTCTACAGTTTTTCGGAAGGACGTTACCTCCTATGACTACTCGTACACTCCAGCGTCGCGCGGCTTTCCTGGCTGTTCCGGCCGTCGCCGCACTTCCACTTCTCGCCGCCTGTGGCACAGATGACGCGGACGATGCCGCACAGGATGCTACCAACGCCTCGGAAACCACCAGCTCGGCTGCAGATCAAGAAACCGACGCCAGCGCCGGCGAAGTAACCATGGAGGCCGAGCCGGTCAACGACCTGTCCGAGGGCGATGTCATCTCCGTCGATCTGTCTGGTCTCGACCCCGACTACGGCTACTACGCCGCACTCTGCGCCGCCGAGAAGGCTCCAGGCAACCCCGTCCCGGACTGCACCGGTGACCGCAGTGCCGGCACCCAGTCGCAGCAGTGGATTACCAAGAAGTCCGGCGGCACCACCACCATCGCCGACGACAACACCGCACACTTCGAGCTCAGCGTTGTGCCCACCGGCGAGGCCGTGGACTGCACCCAGCAGGACTGCGTGCTGAAGCTCTTCGGTGACCACAGCGAGGGCTTCGAGGACATCACCGAGATCCCGGTTACTTTCGCTAAGTAGGCCAAACCACACACGCGCAGGCGTCGCAGTCCTAGGCTAAGAGCCATGGAAACCGACCAGCCTGCGACTGCTTTAGAAGCGGCACCGCGCCGCATCACACTCCTGCCCGGCGACGGCATCGGCCCTGAAATCACCGATGCCTGCCGAGGACTCATCGCCGATGTCTTCCCACACTGGGAGCTGACAGAGGCACAAATTGGCTGGTCCCAGTGGTGCGCGCACGGCAATCCCGTCCCGCAGGAAACTTGGGAAACACTCGGACGCAGCGACGCCGCTCTGCTCGCGGCGATTACCTCCAAGCCCGCTCGAGAGGCTGAGGAAGAACTAGCACCGCATCTGCGTGGTACCGGCCTGACTTACCGCTCCCCTGTTCTCCAGCTGCGTCAGCGCCTCGACCTCTTCGCCAACATCCGCCCGGTCACCCTGCCCGGCGCGACTGCCGACTTCACCATCGTTCGCGAAAACACCGAGGGCCTCTACAGCCACGACTATCTCCTTCCGCCTCACGACGCCCCGGCCGACTCCCCGCACCACCACCTGTGGGCAGAGGTGGCAGAGGACTCGACGGTGGCCCGCGCCGTCGATAAGCGTGGCGACGTTGCGGTTTCTTTGCGCGTGACGACGTCCTTTGCGTGGCACCGCCTTGCGCGACAGGCGGCCAAGTTGGCTCTCGCGCGGCAGGCGGCAAACCTCGATTCGGAGGCCACGCCGACGGTGACGGTGGCGGACAAACCGAATATCCTGCGGGACTCTGCGCGTGTGATTCGCGGGGCAGTTGAGCAGGTGGCTGAGGAGTATTCGCAGGTCACATTCGATTTTGCCAATGCGGATGCCGTGGCAATGCAGCTAGTGACCGACCCAGCGCGCTTTGATGTCATCATCGCGGAGAACCTCATCGGTGACATCCTCAGTGACATCGGCGCAGGCCTGATTGGCGGGCTGGGGCTGGCGGCATCGGCGAATGTGGGCGACAACTTCGCGGTGTTCGAGCCGGTGCACGGTTCGGCACCTGACATTGCGGGGCATGGCATTGCCAACCCGGCTGCGTTTTTGCTCTCTACGGCTATGTGCGCGGAGCACCTTGGGGCACCGACCTCAGAACTTGCGCCCGCTGCCAAGCTGCGCGAGGCCGTCTACGCCGCGACGCGCACTGCACCGACGCCAGACCTCGGCGGCACTGCGACTACCAGCGAGTTTGTGGCTGCGGTGCGAGCGGAGCTGGGGTTGTAGGCATTGACTCGATTACGAAGCGCAATTAAAGTGGTTGCTATCAATCCCAGCCGTTGACCCTCCGCCGATAAGGAGAGCGCCGATGACTGGGATTACCTATTCAGGCACGTCGTTCAAAGCGAGTTATCACCCTAACGATGTCTCTCACGCAAGTATTGAATGATATCCTTCAAGAGAGCCTCCTCAACTAGTTTATCGGCAGGTTCATGCTTTTCTGCCCATTTCCTTCCTCTATGAACTGTGTCCCAGGGAGAAACAGCTCCTTTTCGACGACCTTTTCCTGGATCATGATTCCCAAATCCATCTAAGACAGCATTCCAAACAGGTTTCGTTGCCCGGATCAATGCAGTCTCTCCAAGAGGAATCCAAATATCTTCAACTACAAGCCACCGCACATAAAAATCGTCAATATCAAGATTGTTTACGGCGGTAATCGACTTCGCATGCTCCCGAATGCGGCTATAAAGTGCTGTGGACTTAATGCCCTCACCGACTATCAGACCTCGACGGGACCCCGGGGATACAGCTCTACCGACATATATTGGTAACGACCATTTACCATTGATATTCTGTTCACGAATTACTTCGTAAGCAGGAAAGCTACCTGCATAATAAATGGCGTAAAGTCCAGCCCCGTAGAATTTTTGAATATTGCTCAGCGGAACCGGCGGATTACGGAGTAACTGTTGAACTATAGACGATGCCAGCGATTCCATTGCCAGCGGATTAAATGGTTCTGTCATGATATTGCCTTTAAATGAGATCCGTTAGATATTGCATCACTAAATTTCTGTCTTGCTCCAGCTAGCTCCAGATGCTCCCGAACTGACAGCGCTACAGTCTCCGCCAGCATTACAGGGACAGCATTTCCAATTTGCCTCATTGCTTCCGACCAAGCCCCGTGCAAACGATAAGAGTCTGGGAACGTTTGCACTCTGGCCGCTTCTCGAAGAGTGAAATATCTTACCGAGCCGTCGTGAAAACGCATCATATTTTCACCTCCAGGAACACCATGAACTCCTGCCTTTAGCGCTTTTGCTGGAGCGTCAATATACGATCCAGTATGGCCGGGATATGACCGCGCACCAGGTTGAAAACGATGATCAAAAACACCTGGCGTTCCGTTTTCACCGGGGATAGGAAGATCTGCTAGCGCATCTCGCACCGTCTTCCACGGCTGGAGAGACGGATCAGTGCGCGTTAATGATGCCCTGACCGACACTCGTTGAGAACTTGGAATTTGATATCGCTCCCAATATTCTCCGCTATCTTGAGAGAGACGAAGAGCTGCCGCAGAGTGCGTAGGCGCAGGAAAAGACCAGTCAGCATCGATATCCGAACGAAAACCTACAAAAAATACTCGCCAACGTTGCTGTGGAACCCCGTAATCTGCAGCGTTCACGAGAGTGGGAAGCACATTGTATTGGAGGTCTGACCGAACCGATGTGTGTTCAGCCTGCAATCGTGCGTAATGGTCACCCCATGACTCCCCTTCGCGGGAGGAAAGTTCTGGATGCCCTAGCCGAAGTTGGATGTAAGAATAATAGTCCGAAAAGGCGGGACGCGTTAACCCCCTTACGTTCTCAATAATGAAAGCACGAGGCTTGATTTGCCGAATTACTTCGGCAGTCGCGGGGAACATATCTCGCTTATCGTCCGCTGCACGGCCGCGCCCTCCAGCAGAAAATGGCTGACATGGAGGACCGCCAGATACTAAATCAATCCCTTCGGCAACACTCGACCAATCAATGTCACGCACATCACCTTCAATTACTTCAGCATTAGCAACAAGGGGATGTCCAGCAGCCTTATTTTCGCGAAGGGTATCACAGGCCCATCGATCCCACTCAGCAACAATTTCAGTCGAAAAGCCGGCCAAGTGGGTTCCAAGGGCCAATCCACCACCACCGGCGAAAAGCTCAATGCTTCGCATATGCCAAACTTATCATGAGGTACGGATTCCGATAGAACTGACATTCGATTCTAACGTACGCCTTACGTTCGAATGAACAGCCACAGCCCCCGAACGCACCACAGCCTCTTTAACTCCTACTGGAACTGGCTGAGGTCAATGCCTTCCAGTGGGTCCGACTCGCGGATATCTTCTTCCGGTGGCAGCGGCACCTCGCAGAGCACAACTGCCGCACCACACGCATCCTGCACGGTTGCCAGCGGGCCGAACTCGGTGGCCTGCGGGGCAACGAGCACGGAACCGCCCAGTTCCTCAGCCTTGGCGACAGCGGTGTCGATGTTCTCCACGCCAAGGTAGGCCAGCCAGCCAACGAAGCTCTTATCTGCCGCATCGGTCTGTGCAGCAACCGAGCTGGCTACCAAGCCAGCGAACGGCGCCCCGTCTTCCATCGCAACTGCGAAAGTGCCGTGCTCGTTCTTGTTGCGCACTGCGATTTCCCAGCCAAAGAAGCTGTGGTAGAAGTCCGCGACCTGCTCAAAGGTCTCCTCTGGGCCTGCGACCAGCTCGAACCACACCGGGGTGCCGGGCTCGCCCGCTGCAATGAAGGCCTGCTCACCCGGCTGTTCCAAAAGTCCAATGAGGCCACCGGCGGGGTCGGAAACGACGGCCATCGTGGATCCGTCGACAAGCGGGGTCGGTTCCTGGAAGACTTCAGCTCCGAGCTCGCGCGCCTTCTCGACGGCACCAGCGGCGGAGTCGACATGGAAATTCACGCGCCACTGGTTGACGAAGGCATCCTCAGCGTCCTTATCGGCCTCAAGCAGCACCGACACCGGCATTCCGGACAGCATGGCAACGCGGCGACCAGCGGATGCCTCGCGGGCATCCTCATGGATTGGCGCGGTATTGCGATAAGCCCACCCGAGAACGCCGCGGTAGAAGCGCTCGGTCTTACGCGGTGCGGCGGAGAGCAGATCTACGCGCAGGGGCATGCCAAATTCGGCGGGAAATGCGGGCATGAGTTACAAGTTCCTCCACTTTTCAGGATCAAAGTCATCGTCGGCGGTGGCCTCATCAAAGTAGTCATCATCGACTTCATCGGCGGTGGCCACGCGTGCCGACATACCGGCAACAGAGACGACGTCCCCTGGACGCAGCACCTTGCCACGGCGAGTGTCGACCTCACCGTTCACGCTGACCTGGCCCTCGGCAATGAGTTCCTTGGCCAGACCGCCCGTTTCCACCAGGTTTGCCAACTTCAGGAATTGCCCGAGACGGATAGACTCGTCCCGGATTGCGACATCGATAGGCTCCATGTCCTTAAGTGTGTCATACCCGGTGAAAATGGTCGGAGTTTGGTTCGGGTCTGGTTCGGGTTTGGAGGCTTGGGAGACCTGGGCGCCACCCCATTTAAACTTCTATTTCAATAAAAACCTCGAACCGCGACGCAGATGAGGCTGCACACCCTAACATCGTTCTCATGTCTAATTCACGGTCTCCGAAGTGGCCCCGGATCGCCAGCGAAGCGCCACCCCGCCCGCCGCTGCGCCATGTTATCGCCGCCTCGGTAGCCGTGAGCCTGCCGCTGATGACCCTGGCACTCATCTCAACTTCTGTCTCTGACCTGCTATTTCTGCCTCCTATTGGCGCTGCCATGGCGCTTATTGTCGGTGCGCCCAACTTGCCTCTGGCTCAGCCACGAAATGTCGTGGTCGGACACCTCATCGGCTGCACGACTGGCATCGCAATTCTGCACATGTTGGGTTCGACCATCATTGCTGCAGCGGTTGCCGCCGGCGTTGCCTTCGCGCTCATGCTTCTTGCTCGCGCGGCTCACTCCCCTGCCACCGCTACCGCTATGGTCACCGTGCTGATGCCACACGGCCATGGGCTTGCCAACGACTTCCGCTTCATAGGCTTCATTTTCGCTTCGTCAATCATGATCGTGGTGCTTGGCATCCTCGCAAATCGACTGCGCGGCCTTCGGTATCCCACCTACTGGTGGTAGGTGAATTCGCAGTCACGCACTCCGGCTAAATACGGCTATCAGTGGGATAATGACACTCATGCCAAAGCAGTGGATTAACAACACGACGACCGAAAAGATTGTCATCGTCGGCGCTGGTGGTTTTGGCCGAAACGTGGTCAGCTTCATCAAGGACATCAACGACTACGCAGCAGCCAACGGCCTACCACCGCAGTGGGAAATCCTAGGCATTATTGATGATGGCACCCCAGATATGACCTTTTTCCACAAAATGGGCGTGCAACTCTTGGGCAAAACCGAAATCCTCGCGGACTTGCCCGAGGGGGTCTACTACACAGTCGCAATCGGCAGCGGCGCAGCTCGACGTTCGATTGCGCAACGCGCAGATACCGAAGGGCTCGTGCCTGCGACTCTGGTCCACCCAGACACCAGCATCGGCGCGCTGGTCACGCTCGGCGAGGGCACCGTCATCTGCCCCGGAGCGCGCCTGACCTGCAATATTGAGGTAGGCAAGCACGCCCAAATCAATATGAATGTCACGATTGGCCACGATGCGGTGCTGCGGGACTACTGCACAATCTTCCCGCTCAATGCCGTGTCGGGCTTTGTCACGCTTGGCGAAGCCTGCACCCTAGGCGCCAACTCCGTAATCAACCCCGGCCTCACCGTTGGCGAGGGAGCGTACATCGGATCCGGAGCCGCAGTTACTAGCGATGTCGATGACTACACCGTTGTCGCCGGTGTTCCTGCAAGTGTGATTAAGAACCTGCGCTAGCCGAGACGTCCTTCTCCGACGAACCGGTGAACTCGGTCATAGTCACTTGCCCCTCTTCCGAGATCCCTTCACGCTTGAGCACCACCAAGATCGTGTCAAGCAGAATCTTTGCATCGAGCAGTAGCGACCAATTATCCACGTACTGCACGTCGTACTCGAAACGTTCTTCCCAGGTGATGCCATTGCGGCCCGAGACCTGGGCAAGCCCCGTAATCCCCGGTGGCACCTCATGGCGGCGTGCTTGGCGCGGCGAATAGCGCTCTAGGTACTTCATGCGCAGCGGACGTGGGCCAACGAGGCTCATGTCTCCACGCAGGACGTTAAAGAGCTCCGGGAGCTCGTCCAAGCTTGTCGAACGCAGGAATTTTCCCACCTCGGTGAGGCGGGACGCATCGTCGACAAGCCCCTTTGCCGGATTGACGTGGTGCATCGTCCGGAACTTGAGGATATTAAACGGCTCACCATCCTGGCCCGGGCGTTCCTGGCGGAATAGGACTGGCTTTCCCATGGAAAGTCGCACTGCCAGAGCCGTAGCGCCCATAACTGGCGACAGCACAATCAAGCCTGCTGCAGATGCCGCGATGTCGACGCCACGCTTAATTACCCGTTGCGCGCGGATGCTCAGTGAATCCATTGGTCATCTCCTACTTTTCGTTGAACATTTCGCGCAGAAGCTTTTCGGCACGCGCATCGACTTCCGCATTGGAACGGTTCCTGACCAGCCATCCGATCGCACCCACTGCACCGGCCGCGGCAAACGACGCTGCCGCAACGCGCAGTTTCTTGTGGTCGTTCTTGTTGTCAGACGCACTTTGCTTGACGACGGCCACCGCTGGCTCCGGCTCCGGCACAACCGGCTCCGCGGTATCGGTGACCATGACTGGTGCGGGCTCGGCTGCGGGTCCTGGTTGCGGCTCCAGCTCTGGTTCTGCCGATGCCTTGTCCTTGCGCCGTAGGCTCAGCATCGCAAATGCTGCTGCAAAGCCAAATAGCCATAGCGAACGGGAATCGTAGTAGTAGCCGGAAAAAACCTGTGCCACAAGAACCGAGAATGCCACGGCTGCGGTCAGACCAGCTTGAAGAAACTTGAATAGGTGGCGACAGGCGATTGCCAATACAACCAACGCAATCACAAGCAGGCCGATACCAATGACACCCGCTTCAGACCCGACTGTGTAGAAGATATTGTGCGGATGCTCCAGTGGACGTGAAGACCTCGGTGTCGACAGCACAACGAAGCTATGCAGGCCTCCACCAAAGATGCGGTGTTCACCCATGATTCGGAAAGCTTCATCATGGAGATAACCGCGTCCGGAATCATGTTCTTTTTCGAAGGTCAACTGGATAAAGCGCGTCTTAAAGTACTCTTCAATCTCGGTACCTGCGATGAACCGCGAGTATCCATACGCGACCGCTGCGGCGACTGCGACGTAAAAAACAGTCGCCCACTTCCAACCCCAGTGAAAAAACACAGCTATAGCGGTAAAGAGGACTACCACGGTGGTAGCAACCAGTACACCGCGGCTTCCCGACGCAACGAGACCGTAAGCAAATGGTGCAGCGAACAAGAGAACTGCCCACATGAACTTGCGCCACAGCATAAAAAACACAGCTGCCGCGATGCCGTACAGCATGAAACGGGCAAAGACATTCGGGCCACCGCCGAACGCCGTCATGCGTCCGACATATTTCGGACCAGTAATGCCACCGTAGAGAAAAATAAGCGAGCAAATGGCTACTGCTAACCACAGCCATACCAGTGCCTGAGGATGCAAATAGAACAGTATTGCTGACATCGTGGCGATGAGCCCAAGCGTTATCAACGCAGTAACGACAGGAGCAACTTCGGCAGCTTCGGGGGCCCACAGTCCGGACAGCATCATCCAGAACAACCAGGCATAGAAAGCCACTAATGCCCACACGGCCATCGGCCACTGCTTTACATTGCCAGCGCCTTTCATCGCATTCAGCCAACTCTGGCGCTGCGCTTCTGGGGTGCCGAAGGCGGTAAGGATTGCAACAACCACCAAAATCGGCAATGCCAAAGATAGATCAGGAAGCGCCGAAGAGACGTCCTTCATCGTCGTGTCGCCAACGTAGAGGACACCAGCAAACATTCCTGCGGCCACCACAATAAACAGCGACTGCAGTTTTGGTTTTCGCTGTTTTACAGCTTCTCCAGCTACCTCTGTAGAAGTCATCCCAGCACTTCCTTCAAAACACCAATCACCCGGGCGACGTCGTCATCGTCCAGCGCAGGACCACTAGGAAGAGTAATGCCACGGGAGAAAAGATTCTCAGCAGTGCCGTTGATGGTCGCCCGCGCGCCCTCATACACCGGCTGCAGGTGCATCGGCTTCCACAGATGACGAGCCTCAATGTTGGCCTCACCAAGTGCTGCAATGACGCTGTCTGGGTTCAGCACGCCCTTATCGACGGCCTCCTGTGGCAGCACGATCGAGGTCAACCAGCAGTTCTCGGTGAAACGCTCATCGGAGTCAGAGAGCAAGCGGGTACCTTTACCAGGGGCATCGTCGTCAAGCGAGGCGAGCAAATCGATGTACGCATCGCGAATCTGGCGACGGCGAGCGATCATGTCGTCCAGACGCGAGTGCTGCGCTCGTCCCAGTGCGGCAAGCAGATTGGAAAGGCGGTAGTTGTAGCCGATTTCAGTGTGCTCGTACCAAGCGACGGGCTGACGCGCCTGCGTGGAGAGGTAGCGCGCGCGGGCGATGAGGTCAGCATCGTTGGACAGCAGCATGCCACCGCCGGATGTGGTCATAATCTTGTTGCCGTTGAAAGACAGCGCGGCGGCATGGCCGAAACTGCCGGCCGGCTGACCATCGACGCTGGCACCGAGCGCCTCGGCGGCGTCCTCGATGAGCGCGATGCCGAGTTCTCCCAGGCGTGGCGCGAAGGCCGGGTAATCGGCGCAGCGGCCAAAGAGGTCCACAATCATCACGGCGGGAACGCTCTTGCCCTCGGTGAGCAGCTCATCGACGGTGCGGAGCAGCAGTTCAGGGTCGATGTTTCCGTCCTCTGCCGCATCGACAAACACCGGCGTAGCGCCAACGTAAGCGATGGCGTTGGTCGTGGCCGCGAAGGTCATGGTGGAAACCGGAATGTAGTCGCCTTCACCGATCCCCAGCGCAAGCAGCGCCAAGTGCAGACCAGCGGTACCGGAAGACAGCGCGAGCGCGTGCTCAACACCGCAGCGCTTGGCAATCTCCGCTTCAAACGCGTCTACCTCGGGTCCCAACGGAGCCACCCAACCAGAGTGGAGTGCGCGAACGACGGCCTGCTCTTCTGCTTCGGTGACTGTCGCGAGCGAAAGAAAGATCCGCTCATTGGGCTTGTTAGCGTCGGCGTTAGTCATTACTTCTGCACCTTTCGGACGCGGTTGAGCACCTCGATGAGCTGGTTGTACAGGCTGTCACGAGCGAAACGCTTCTCACCCAGTTCGCGGTTGCGCTGTCCAGCTGCACGCAGCTCATCGCGGTCGGAGATGATCTCAGCGAATCGCTTGGCCGCGGTCGGAATATCGCGCGAGAGACGCCAACCGGCATCGTGCTCGGTTGCAGCTTCCTCCAGCCAGCCACCGTGGTTGAACACCACCGGACGCGATGCGGCCATGGCATCGAAGACCTTGTTCAGGGAGTTGCCCTCCAGGCAGGGGTCATCACGCAGCGGCGATAGCGCGATATCGGCGGCAGACACGTACTTGGCGACATCTTCCTTCGGCTGACGGCCAAGGAACATCGCATCGGCATTGAGGCCAGCGTTCTTGGCGCGCTGGTACAACGCGTCCGAGTCGCTTCCCTGCCCCAGCAGGACAAAACGCACATTCTCCACGCCATCACGACGCAGCTGCGCCACCAAATCCACAAGCCACTCCAGCTGGTAGGACATGCCAAAACCACCGGCATAGACAGCTACCACGTCATCGCCCCAGCCCTGCTCCTTTCGGAAAGCAGCACGCTGCTCGGCCGGGACATCAAAACGCTCAAAGTCCGACGCATTCGGAATCACGGTCACGCGCTTCTTCGGAGCGACCTCTTTGACGCCATCGGCCATCGACGGCGACAGCGCCACGACCTCGCTCGATGCCGCATAAAATGCCTTCTCCAGCTGCTTGGCCAGGAAAATTGCCACCGGATTATTGAGGTAGCCCAACTTGATCGGCACCTCTGGCCACAGGTCACGAATTTCCGCCACCAACGGCGTACGCTGGGTAAACTTCGCCACAATTCCCGGAACCGCCACAGTCAGCGGGGTCGAGGACGCGTAGATCACGTCGGCAGGCACACGGGCAGCAACCGCGGAGGCGCGCACCAGGAAGTTCAAGAAACTGACGATACGCTCGCGCTTCGACATTTCATTGCGGTACGGAATCGCTAGACGACGCACGTGGATACCATCAACAGTTTTATCCATGGCCTCATCGCGACCACAGATCATTGTCACCTCGTGGCCTGCGGCGGCCATTCGGCGCGCAAACTCGTAGGGTCGGGAACCACCCGGCTCACCGGGGAGAACAAAGTGCTGGTGGATATAAGTGATTCGCATTGTTTAGGCTTCCTCGATTACGTCGACGGGGAGTTCTTCGGTGGTAGTTGATGGATTCTTCTGGCCTCCGGTTGGCCGCATTAGCGCCACTACCGCGACCACGGCTGCTGCAAAATAGACAACTGCGCTGGTCCACGCGAGACCGAGGGCATCTCCGAGAAGAATGCCAATCGGGTAACAAATGACAGCGATGACGGCGGAAATAAGTTCCACTCGGCCAATTCGACGGGGATTGTCACTGCCGAGAATTTCACCGCACAGGTGTCGGTAGCAGCCGAGCACCACGGCCGCGATAGTCAGTGGCAGCACCAACTCCCGGGCAGGCTCAAACTCATGGCCGAATACCGGCACGATAAGGAAGTAGAGTGCCACCCCACCGAGCGCACCAAGTGCTCCGTACGCTGCAGTGACTATGCCAAGGTGTCGGAGCACACGAGATGGGGTGAGTTCGCGACCCCTCTGGTCGCTGGTGCGCTGATCGGCGACTGACTGCGCGATCCAGTACAGCGGTTCCGTCGCCGTCGCCACGACTACAAAAAGACCTAACGACGCCGGTGAGGCCAGCGCCGGCAGCAAAACGCGACCCAAGCGTGTGGTCGTCAACGGCCCCAGACCCGATGCGATGAATGGGGCATTTGTTCGTGCCGTCTCTACCACTCCGCCAACACGAGAATCGGTGTGCTTGCGTGACTTCGCTAGCGACCAGATTGCCAGTGGCAGTGCCGGGAAGATATAGGCCGCAGCCCACCAGCGCCAGTCCTCGACTCCGGCGAAATAGAGCGCAGCGCTTATTAGCAGTACTGAGCCCTGAAAACCGACGAATACTGCGACGAAGAAGGACACTCGATGGCGGCTGATAGCCATCGCACGAACCATGGAAAATGACACGGTAACCAAGGCGACGACGCCGGCCATTGCCGTCCACGGTCCGTAGACGACTCCTGCGATGGCACAGGCAATCAGAGCGACCACAGTCATGGCGAAACCACTCGGAATGAGACCGTGGTCGTAATCATCGCGGCGCAGCAAAAGCCGATCGGCCCCAAATCCGACGAATGGCGCCACAATATAGGCGAACTGCAAAACGGTAGCGACCTCGCCTCGACCGGCGGGCCCCAGCACTCGCGCGGAAAGAATACTGACCACAAAGGCGACGACTGCGGCGAGCGCTGAAGCTGCCGAAATCGTCGCAACTGTTCGAACTCTTTGCGCCAGCTGCCCGGAGTTAGAGGAGCTGGTGATTGTCACGGTGGGGAGTCATCCTAACTATTTTGCCTTCGAGCTAGCGGTTGCAAGTGATTGTGCACCAGCGGGATACGCCGCAATACTGCTTTGCGCCCCACCGTGCTCTGCAAGCCAACGACGTGCAGCATCGTGATTATGTGTGCACGGGAGAATCCGCGAATTCAGCCGTTCCGGCTCAACACGTACCTCAGTAATCAGCGGATGACGATCACCAATCTTGGGAACCTCGCGGTCATCAACCAAGTCCTCGGAGATCTTCTCACCTTCGCGAAGACCCGTGTAGACAATCTCTACGTCTGCGTCATGGAGCCTGATAAGGTTCTCCGCCAGCTCAGCAATCTTGACCGGCTCACCCATCTCCAGCACCAGAGTCTCACCGGACTCTGCAATAACGGTAGCCTGCAGCACCAGCTGCGATGCCTCCGGAATGGTCATGAAGTAGCGCTGAACGTCAGGGTGCGTCACCGTAACCGGGCCGCCCTCTTCAATCTGACGCTGGAAAGTCGTAATGACCGAGCCACGCGAGCCAAACACGTTACCGAAGCGGACAGATGCCCAGACACCTTCGTGAGTTTGCCCCATGTGCGCAGTCAGACGTTCTGCGGCGCGCTTGGATTCACCCAGAATCGAGGCTGGGTTCGCAGCCTTGTCCGTGGAAATATTAATAACGGTTGAAACATTGGCCGCAGCGGCTGCATCCAGGACGTTCTGGGTTCCGATGACATTGGTTTGCACTGCTTCTGCAGGGTAGCTCTCCAGCAGCGGCAGGTGCTTGAGAGCTGCAGCATGGTAGACAACATCGGGCTTGCGCTCGGTGAAGATCTGCGTCAGCATTTCCGCGTCACGGATATCAGCCAAGACGGTATCGGAGCCGTCGAGAAGCGCCGAACCCGTCAGCGACAGCTGCGTGGCATGCAAGCCGCCCTCATCGCGATCCAGCATGATAATTTCTGCCGGCTCAAAGCGGTGAACCTGTCGGCAGATCTCGGAACCGATAGAACCGCCAGCGCCTGTGACCAGCACCTTCTTACCGCGGATTATCGAAGCGACCTTGGATTCATCCAGGTGCAGCGGCTGGCGGCCGATGAGGTCGGCGATGTTAATTTCGCGCACCTGCGAGGTAGCGACAGCACCACGGTGGCGCGAGTACTCCTCCACCGGCGGCAGAATAAGCAGGCGCAGGGACGATTCCTCACAAATGTGGTTGAGGACATTGATGCACTCAGTGGACAGTGGCTCATTAGTCGCAATGATGACCGACTGCGCCGAAGTGCGCGATGCGACTTCGCCCAACTGATCAATGCCACGAATCACGCGGAGACCATGGATACGAGAAATATGGTTCTCACCGCTTTCTTCGGGATCGACGATTCCAACCAAGTGGAAGCGGTTCTCACGGGAAATACCGGAATCCGTAAGGCTGTTAATAAAAAACTTGGCTCGACGGCCTGCACCGAGAACAATCAAGCGATCATCCGTCTGGCGGGTGCCAAAGTTATCGGTAATCCAGCGAGCGAGAGTTCGGGTATAGATACTTGCCAAAGTTGCGACACAGCCACCGGCGAACGGAACGTACCACGCAATTTCCGGGAAGGTCTTCAGAATTTGAGCCAAACCAGTGGCTGCGGTAGCGCCGCCCATGCTGATGCTCAGCAGAACAATATCTTCAGTTCGACTGCCGGGCCATACGCGTTGTGGGTTGGTGTACTCCCCGAGCAGCAGGCCGAGCAGGACGATGACGGCCACGGCGACAGCGACAACCAAAAAATTAGTGCCTGATATTTCAGAGAAAGATACCAATTCACCGCGGACGATTCCATTAGCGGCGGACAGCGCAACCAGCCAGGCGAGTACATCAAATACACACCAGGCGAGCTGCTTCCAGTCTCGGATAAACATTCTTATGCCTTTTATTGCTGGTTAAATTTTCTTACGCACAATGCGTTCCACAGGCTTGGCATACTATGCGATATGAACTACATTTACAGCCCCCTACTACAAAGGGCTACCCCATCGTTCGGGTAGCCAAAAGCCACCTTTACCACTCATCATTCTCCCTGGTAAAACAACGTTTCACCAACTGTTTACTGAAGCTTCAATCTGTTTACATTCATCTAACTAGCTGTACAAACTAGCTTCTAACGTAACCACTTCCTGACGATTGCAATTAATGCACAATCACCTCTTTATTGAGATATTTATTCAAGGAAGTATTTGCGTGAATACTCAAACAATCGTTTTTGACAAAAGGGTTACACTTCCCCGTGAGCACATCATCAATGCGTCGGGCACGCGCTTTCATCACCCGGAAGCCCTTCCTTGCTGCCCTGATGCTGATTCAAAACCGGATGGGTCAGACACAGAAGACCACACAGTTCTGGCAGGCCCACAAAAACGGCGAAGACCCGACCAATTAAAAGCACTCTTACATGCGCCCATATTAAATGCGCACCCAGTATGCGTATTATTGATATATGTCGTCGCACGCCACACCAGAACCCCAATCCCCCACAACCAAACCGCCTACTAAGCCTGGCAAGAAGCGCCGCATGTCCTGGCATCGCAAGGCCGGTATGCCAGTGCGCTGGTGGTTCGCCTCCATCATTGTGGCAGCACTCATTCACCCTTTCGTCACCGATGGCCGTTGGCTGTTGGTGCATCTCTTTACCCTCGGCGCCGTCACCAACTCCATCCTCATCTGGGGCCGCCACTTCACCGAAAAGCTACTGAAAATCGACGTGCCCGTTGGCAATCGGAAGATTCAGTTGGCAAATATTTACCTGCTCAACGTAGGTATTGTCGCAACGGTCGTCGGCAAGCTCGGTGACTGGTGGCCGGTGACCACCGTCGGCGCGGCGGTCGTCGGCGTCGCCGTCGCATGGCATGCGATTTCCCTCGGCCGCGACCTGATGGCGAAGCGCGATCGGCCATTCGCCATTTCCGTTGCGCACTACGTCGCGTCGGCATGTCTACTGCCCATCGGCGCTGCACTCGGCGCCATCCTCGCATCTCCGAAGGGCAAAGCGCTTCACGACGACCTCCTATTGGCACACGAAGCCGTCAACCTCATTGGCTTCCTCGGGCTCGCGGCCTGCGGCACGCTCGTCACCATGTTCCCAGCGCTGTGGCGAACCCAGATGTCGCCGCATTCCCGCCCGAAGCTGGCACTAGCAATACAGCTCATAGGTATCGCGATTACCGCGATCGGTGCACTGACCAGCATCAACTGGATCGCCTCGGTCGGCCTTGGCATCATCACTATCGGCTGGGTCATAGCCGCCATCCCGTGGGCGCACAACGTCATGACCGTCGCTAAAGACCCCCGCGACCGCCTCAGCTACCCGGCGCTGTCTGTCGCGGCCGCCATCGTATGGCTAATCGGCACACTCGCAGTCGCCACAGTCAAGGCGCTTGACGACGGCTTCGTAATCTCATCCCTCACGCTGCCGCTGGTAATCGGTTTCGGTGCACAACTGCTAATCGGCATGATGAGCCAACTCCTGCCCGCAACCATCGGCGGAGGTGCTGGTCCAGTCTCAGCCGGTATGAAGGAACTTGACCGTGCGGGCGCATTCCGCTGGTCGACCATCAATATTGGTCTGGCACTGTGGCTGCTACCACTGCCGTCGTGGACCAAGGTGGCGGTCTCCGCGCTGGTCTCCCTCGCATTAGTGTCCTACCTACCGCTGGTCGGCCGGGCCGCAAAGGCACAGATTGGTGCGCTGAAGGAACGCCAGAAGGCACGAGCTAACAAGGAAGCATCGCCGAAGCTGGTCGAGCTGCAAGCAACCGCGCGTCGTCTCGGTGCTCAAACTACCGCTGCTCTGGCTGTATTAGGCCTGGTAGTATCCGTCGGCGTTGCGCTGAGCGGTAGCGGTGGTGGTACGAGCAGCATGGAAACCACCGGTGATGTTGCGCCCACCGGAGAAACCGTCGAGGTCACGGTCACTGCCAACGATATGACCTATACCCCGAACGTCATTGAGGCGAACCCCGGCGACCGCCTGGTCATCACCATGGTCAACGCGGATTCCCAAGTCCACGATCTGCGCTTGGCCACCGGCGAGGACACCGGCCGAGTCTCCCCCGGCGACTCCGCCACCATCGAAGTGCCGGTCGTCCCTGGCGACATTGACGGTTGGTGCACCATTGCTGGCCACCGCCAGATGGGCATGACGCTCACAGTTAATGCAGGTGGTTCGAATCATTCACACCGCACCGAGCACGGCAGCCACTCCGGCCATGCCACGCCAGGCGCACTCGGGAATGTCGGCGAGCTACCCGGCCGGGATTCCCCCACCATCAACCCGCTATTAGAACCCGCCGAGGACGCCACGGTTCACCACGTCACGCTGCGGGCCAGCGAATTCACTGGCTACGCTGCCCCTGGCGTCGAGCAGCAGCACTGGGTTTACAACGGCAAACCGCTGGGGCCAACTCTGCGCGGCAAGGTGGGCGACGAGTTCGTCGTCACGCTCATTAATGACGGCACCATGAGTCACTCCATCGACTTTCATGCCGGCATTGTTTCGCCGGACGAGCCAATGCGCGACATCGCCCCTGGTGAGAAGCTTGAGTACCGCTTCCGTGCTGACCGCGCGGGCATCTGGATGTACCACTGCGCAACCATGCCCATGTCCATGCACATCGCTGCCGGTATGCACGGTGCCGTCATCATCGACCCACCGAATCTCACTGATGTTGACCACGAGGTTCTTCTGGTGCAGTCGGAAAGCTACTGGGGCGAGGACAGCCCCGACGCCGACAAGACCATGGCCGAGGACCCCGATATCTACAAGTTCAACGGCTACCCCGACCAGTATCTCACCCACCCAATTCGCATTCGCGCAGGTGAGACGGTACGTTTCTGGGTACTTGCCGCCGGCCCCAACAAGGGCACGAGCTTCCATATCGTCGGCACGCAGTTCCATCGCGTGTACAAGGAGGGCGCGCTTTTGCTTGACGACGGCGTGGGCGGTGCCCAAGCCCTTGACCTCGGTGCCGCGCAGGGTGGTTATGTTGAGGCCGAATTCCCGGAGCCAGGCACGTACCGCTTTGTCGACCACCAGATGGTGCATGCCGAAATGGGGGCACGCGGCAACATAGTGGTGAACTAAACCAGGGCTTACAACTTAATTGGAGCATCCTCCGGCTCGACAGCGCGCGGCAGATTGGACTCGCCCATCAAGTACTGGTCCACAGCCTCGGCGCAGGCGCGGCCTTCGGCGATAGCCCACACAATCAAACTGGCCCCGCGGCCATTGTCACCGGCCACGAACACCGGACCGTCGAAGTTCTGCTCGATGTCGCTGCGCACGGCGAGGTAGTCGTCGTCACGCATCATCACACCGCGATCGTTGAACTGAATCCCCAGCTCATGGGGCAGACCGCCGCGCTCCGGACCGGAGAAGCCCAGCGCGATGAGAACTAGGTCGGCATCGAGTTCGAAATCCGTGTCCTCCATGGGCACGCGCTTGCCATCGATGACCTCGACCTCGTTGGCGGACAGGCCGGTCACGTGACCGTCCTCGCCGTGGAAGGAGACGGTGTTGACGTTGAAGACGCGCTTGCCCAGGGTCTCGCCGGTGACGCGAGCGTTAAGGCCGAGCGCCTCGGTAACCTCTGGCGGTTCGGAACCGGTGATGGTGTACTCACCTTCTTCGTGAGCAGTCGCCACGCGCCAGACCAGCGGGTACATCGGCCACGGAGTCGACGCCGCACGGGACTTCGGTGCACGGGGGCGAATATCGAACTGCGTGACGGACGCCGCTCCCTGGCGCAGCGCGGTACCGAAGCAGTCAATGCCGGTGTCACCGCCGCCAATGACAACGACCTTCTTGCCCTTCGCATCAATCGGCGGGGTGTCGAGCTCGCCTGCGGCAACGCGGTTGGCACCCGGCAGGTACTCCATAGCCTGGTGAATACCCTCCAAATCACGGCCATCGACGGGCAGGTCGCGGGCCAGCGATGCGCCGGTAGCCAGCACAACTGCGTCGAAATCGGCCAGGTCAGCTGCTGTCGGTGAGACGTTGGTGCGGAACTCAGTACCCTCGATTTCCATCTGCTCGAGACGACGGTCGAGGAAACGCTGCTCCATCTTGTAGTCCGGCACGCCGTAGCGCATCAGACCACCAATCTTGTCGTCGCGCTCGAAGACCGTGACATCATGCCCGGCGCGAGTCAGCTGCTGTGCTGCAGCAAGGCCCGCTGGCCCGGAGCCGATGACAGCGATGTGCTGGCCGGTGTCGAAAGTCGGCACAATTGGCTGAACCCAGCCCTCATCGAAGCCGCGTTCAACGATGGCCAGCTCGATGTTCTTAATGGTCACGGCATCGTCGTTGATGCCGAGCACACAACCGCCCTCGCACGGAGCCGGGCACAGGCGACCGGTCCACTCGGGGAAGTTGTTGGTGGCGTGCAAGCGCTCGAAAGCCTCGTGCCAGCGGTTCTGACGAACCAGGTCATTCCACTCCGGAATGATGTTGCCCAGCGGGCAGGCCGAGTGACAAAACGGCACGCCACAGTCCATACAGCGGGTCGCCTGCTGTTGCACCTGCTCGTTGCTAGCCTCCTCATAGACCTCTTTCCAGTCCATCAGACGCAGCGGAACCGGGCGATGAGCAGGCTCTTCGCGCTGGAATTTCATGAAACCCTTCGAATCAGCCATTGGTTACTGCCTCCATGATTGCTTCGTTGATGTCAGCGTCGTTGTCCTTTGCCTTCGCGACTACGTCGAGAATTCGGGCGTAATCACGCGGCATGATTTTGATGAATTGTGCAGCCGGGAACCGAGTCTTAGAACCCGTGAGCTTGCGGTGCTTCGACAGCGTGGCCTCCAACCAGCTGATGTCCTCATCATCGAGCGGCACAATATCGACCAGCTCGGTGTTGATGTTCGCCCGCGTCGCCTCGTTATCCAGCAGGTAAGCGATACCGCCACTCATACCGGCGCCGAAGTTGTGACCGACCGGGCCCGCCACTACGACGCGGCCACCGGTCATGTACTCGCAACCGTGGTTACCGATGCCCTCGACCACGGCCGTAGCACCGGAGTTACGCACGCAGAAGCGCTCACCGACAGTGCCGCGAACGAAGATTTCACCGCTGGTGGCGCCGAAACCAATGACGTTGCCGGCAATGGTGTCGGTAGCCACATCCGCGGTCGGCGGGGCCGAACGTGAAGGTCGGACCACAATCTTGCCGCCGCACAGGCCCTTGCCGACGAAGTCGTTGGCATCGCCCTCCAGCTTGATGGTCACACCGGCCGGCAGGAACGCACCCAGCGAGTTACCGGCGGAACCGAGCAGGTTGACGACGATGGAGTCGTCGGCAAGCCCCTGCTTACCTGCGACTTTGGTGACTTCATACCCCAGGCGCGTGCCCACGGAACGGTTCACATTGCTGATGGCATGGTGCAGCGATACCGGTGTCGGCGCCAGCCCATTCGCGCGCGCCGTACGCAGCGCGGGCTGCGCTTCGTCGATGAGGCGCTCATCCAACGCGCCCTCAAGGCCGTGGTCCTGCGCCTTCGTGCAGTAGGAATCCTGGTCCGCAAAGAAGGGGCTTTCGGCAACGTGCAGGATTCGCTCCAGGTCAAGCTTTGCGACGCGCGGAAGGTTGTCGAGATCCTTGCGCGGACGCAGGCACTCGGCATGTCCGACCGCTTCGTCAATGGTGCGGAAACCCAGCTCAGCGAGGTATTCACGGACCTGCTGGGCGATGAAGGTGAAGAAGTTGACCACGTGCTCGGCACGGCCGGTGAACTTGCTCCGCAACTTCGGATTCTGGGTGGCAATACCGACTGGACAGGTGTCCAGGTGGCAGACGCGCATCATGACGCAGCCCTCAACCACCAGCGGAGCGGTGGCAAAACCAAACTCCTCAGCACCCAGCAACATCGCGACCACGACATCACGACCGGTCTTGAGCTGGCCATCGCACTGCACGCGGATGCGGTCGCGCAGCCCGTTGAGCATCAGGGTCTGCTGGGTTTCAGCGAGCCCCAGCTCCCACGGACCGCCGGCGTGCTTGAGACTGGTCAGTGGCGAGGCACCAGTGCCGCCATCGTGGCCGGAGATCAGCACGACGTCGGCATGCGCCTTCGAGACACCAGCGGCGACGGTACCCACGCCCTGCTCGGAGACGAGCTTGACGTGAATGCGGGCGCGCGGATTGGCGTTCTTGAGGTCGTAGATGAGCTGTGCCAGATCCTCGATTGAGTAGATGTCGTGGTGCGGTGGCGGCGAGATTAGCCCCACGCCCGGGGTGGTGATGCGGACTTCCGCGATCCACGGGTAGACCTTGTTCGGTGGCAACTGGCCACCCTCGCCGGGCTTTGCACCCTGGGCCATCTTGATCTGGATGTCGGTGCAGTTGGACAGGTAGTGGCTGGTCACACCGAAGCGGCCCGATGCGACCTGCTTGATGGCAGAGCGTTTCCAGTCGCCGTTGGCCTCCATTTCGAAACGGTCTGGGTCCTCGCCGCCCTCGCCGGAGTTGGACATGGCGCCCAGGCGATTCATAGCGATGGCCAGCGTCTCATGTGCCTCCGCGGAGATGGAGCCATAGCTCATTGCGCCGGTGGAGAAACGCTTGACGATGCTCGAGACCGGTTCGACCTCATCAATGTCGATTGGCTCGCGGTCCGAGGCGAACTCGAGCATGCCGCGCAGGGTTGCCAGCTGCTTGGTCTGCTCATCAACCTTGTTGGTGTAGTCGCGGAAGACCGCGTACTGACCAGTGCGGGTCGCATGCTGCAGCGTGTAGATTGTCTCCGGGTTGAATAGGTGGTACTCGCCTTCGCGACGCCACTTGTACTCGCCGCCGAGATCCAGCTCACGGTGTGCCTGCTCTTCCGGACGCGGCAGGAATGCGCTGCGGTGACGGGCGGCAACATCTTCTGCGACCTCGTCGAGACCAATACCTTCCAGCGGAGAAACAGCGCCGGTGAAGTACTCGTCCAGGAACTCTTGCGACAGACCGACGGTGTCGGCCAGCTGAGCGCCACGGTAGGACTGCAGTGAGGCGATACCCATCTTGGACATGACCTTCAGCACGCCCTTGGAGGCAGCCTTGCAGTAGTTCGAGCAGGCCTGATCCAACGTCAGAGCTCCGAGCTGGTCCTTCATGCGCAGCTCATCGATGGTTTCGAAAGCCATGTATGGGTTAATGGCATCGGCACCAAAGCCCAGCAGCATGGCCATGTGGTGCACCTCGCGGGCGTCGCCAGCCTCAATGATGAGGCTGGCGCGCGTGCGAGTGCGCTCCTCCACCAGGTGGTGGTGAACCGCGGAGGTCAGCAGCAGCGACGGGATAGGGGCAAAGCGCTCGTTGGACTCACGGTCAGACAGCACAATCAGTCGGGCACCACGGTCAATGGCCTCAGAGACCTCACGGCGAACACGACGGATAGCGTTGCGCAGGCCACGGCCACCGCGGGCGACCGGGTACAGGCCAGAGATGACCTCGGCGCGGAACTCGGAGTACTCCTCGTTCTTGCCCGCCTGGCACAGGGTGACAAAGTCGTGGTTGTCCAGGATTGGATGCTCAAGCCGGATGCGACGCGCGGCATCGGCAGTGGGCTCCAGGATGTTGGTCTCTGCCCCCAGCAACGTATTCATGCTGGTGATGGACTTTTCGCGCAGCGAGTCCAGCGGCGGGTTGGTCACCTGTGCGAACCGCTGCGAGAAGAAGTCGAACAGCATGCGGGGGCGGTTGGACAGTGCCGCGATTGGCGTGTCCGAGCCCATCGAACCCAGGCCCTCCGCGCCGGTGAGTGCCATCGGGCGGATGATCAGGTCAACGTCTTCCTCGGTGATGCCGAAGACGCGCTGCCGCAACACCGCGCGGGCGTGCGGCATGTACTGGTAACGCTCTCGTGGCAGGTCGGTGATGTCGACCAGGCCCTCTTTGATCCATTCCTCGTATGGACCGGTGGCGGCCAGCGTGGACTTAATCTCCTTGTCCTCAATAATGCGACCGGCCTTCATGTCCACCAGGAACATGCGCCCCGGCTGCACGCGTGTGCGCTGCACAATCTGCTCCGGCGGGATATCCAGGACGCCAGCCTCGGAGGCCATCACCACCAGGCCCTCGTCGGTCACCCAGATGCGCCCCGGGCGCAGGCCATTGCGATCCAGGGTGGCTCCGATGACCTGGCCGTCGGTAAAGCAGATGGCAGCGGGGCCGTCCCACGGCTCCATCAGGCAGGCGTGGTACTCGTAGAACGCGCGCACCTGCGGGCTGAGATTGTCGTCGTGCTCCCAGGCCTGCGGAACCATCATCATGACCGCATGCGGGAGACTACGACCACCGAGATGCAGTAACTCCAGGGCCTCGTCGAAACGCGCAGTGTCAGAACCGTTGGGATCGCACACCGGCAGCGCGCGGTCGATGTTGCCCAGCTTGCCAGAGCGAATCAGCGACTCGCGGGCGCGCATCCAATTTTCGTTGCCGCGCACGGTGTTGATTTCGCCATTGTGAGCGACGTAGCGGTACGGGTGTGCCAGCGGCCAGGACGGGAAAGTGTTCGTGGAAAAGCGTGAGTGCACGATGGCGAGCGCGGAAGTGACTTCCTTCTGCTGCAGGTCAAGGTAGAAATCCTTCAGCTGCGGAGTAGTCAGCATGCCCTTGTAGACAATCGTGCGACTGGACAGCGACGGGAAGTACACGGTGTCGCCACCAGAGCCCTCGCCAGCGCCCTGTTCACCCAGCTCACGCTCGCAGCGCTTACGCAGGAAGAACATCTTGCGGTCGAGATCGATATCGCTGAGCTGGCGACCCTCGTAGTTCTTCGCGGTAACGAAGAGCTGACGCAGCACCGGCATAGCCTGGCGAGCCATCTGACCAAGCCCGTCAGCGTTAATCGGCACATCGCGCCATGCCAAGATCTCGATGCCCTCTTCGGCGCAGATGTCTTCAATAGCCCGGATGGCATCGAGGGTGGCCATGCGCGACTGCGGCAGGAATGCAATACCGGTGGCATAGGTGCCAGCCGGCGGCAAAATGACGCCTTCCTTGCTCAGCTCAGCGCGGTAGTAGGCATCCGGAACCTGAATGAGAATGCCGGCACCGTCGCCGGTGGTCTTCTCAGCGCCGGCAGCACCGCGGTGGTCGAGGTTGACCAGTGCCTGAATGCCCTTTTCCACAATGTCATGGGTCTGGCGACCGTAAATGTCGGCAACAAAGGCCACGCCACACGCATCATGTTCGTTCGACGGGTGGTAGAGACCTTCCCTCTGAGGACCACGAGGCAATGTGGTCGCTGTTTCGGTCAGAGTCATGGCTGTCTTAGCTGTCATGGCTGTTTTCCCCTTGTAGGTGCAATGTGCCAATTGGGGGACACGGGTTATCTATATTTCCAACTGTTTTAACAATGCACTTTCATCTAGGCGTATTGCAATACGTATTTAGGGAACTAGCTATATTTACCCACCCCCGAAGGAGCTAGAACACCCTTCCCGTTCGACTAAAACCGGGCTTTTACTACCCGCTTTAACGCCATAACCCCCTAATCGAGCTACCACCCCCGCTAACTACGCACAATTGTTCGATTCTTTAGCAAACCTCCCTCCATACCCAATCCGCCCCCACCGCTATGGTTAGCTCCATGCTCGCCAACCGTCGTTTCCGCTCGCCACTGCAGGGCCTCGCCCTCCTTATCGGCGCAGCGACAATCCTCAGCGGCTGCACGGCTCCCACAGCCCCCACACCAGAGAGCCAGTCGTACAGCCCGGCACCGGCACCCGCATTTACGCCCGAGCCAGAGGAACCCGCGCCCGAGATCCCCGAAGCGCCCCACACCCCCGCCGTCCCGGACACCCCAGCGCCCGGCACATCGCCTATCGACGGCATCCGTAGCGCCCTCAACCAGCTGGAGGTAAAAGGGCGCGCACCGAAAACCGGCTATGCGCGCGATGAGTTCGGACAACGTTGGAGTGACGACGTCTCTGCCGAGTTTGGGCACAACGGATGTGACACGCGAAACGATATTTTGAATCGTGACCTTATTAATAAGGAGTACAAACCAAATAGCCACGATTGCGTCGTGCTTTCAGGGCAATTACTGGATCCCTATACCGGCACGATGATTGAGTTCCAGCGTGGCCGCGATACCTCTTCTGCCGTTCAAATCGACCATGTCGTAGCCTTAAGCGACGCCTGGCAAAAGGGGGCACAGCAACTCCCGCCCGAGGTTCGGCAGGACTTTGCCAATGACCCCCTCAACCTCTTGGCCGTCGATGGCCCCGCCAATCAACAGAAGCGGGATAGCGATGCCGCATCCTGGGTACCCGCCAATAAGCCATTTCGCTGCCAGTATGTCGCTCGCCAGGTGGCAGTAAAACAGAAATACCACCTGTGGCTCACACAGGCGGAGTACGATGCCATCGACCGTTGGCTCTCCACCTGCACACCAGAGGATGAGCCCGCACTTGCCGCCCTAACCCTGAATTAGGGCAACTTCCTCAGGCGCTCACCGATGCCACACACCGAGGCTCAAGCCGGCGAATATGTCACCTATTTAGCTACGTGTTCGCAACCTCCGCCCCTCCTAGTCGCGAACATTTCTATTTTTCTGAAGATTCCTAGCCCCCTAATTTCTGGGGGCGACCGCCATTCAGCTACTGCCCGCCCCGTCAAACAAACCAACCGAAAACCCCTGGGTTCATAGAGTTATATACGTCAATATCAGAATTGAATTCGTTACCGCAGTGTTATCATTTCGTTATATTCACTGCTTTCTGTCGGTTTATAACTGTTTGATAACACTGTATCCTCTAGCCCGTACGCGAAAAGGTACCCGTCGTAAAGCATTGCGCACGCCGACTGCGTATTTTTTACTTTTCTTCGTGGAAACTACTTTTTGACGCGGCACAGGTTTGTTAAAGTCTGGTTGTTACAAAATCGCACTACCGTGACTGATGGTGTCAATGTGACTGAAGAGTCGCTTGGCGCTATTAGCCGCTTGTCCATCACCTTGGAGGATTCTCACCCATGGCAGCTGAAATGAAGGCTCCGCAAGTACCACTTGGGCTGCAAATCAAGGCTTTTGCCCAGTCGATTCCACCGCTCCTGCGTACCGGCGCCCTGTACATGACTCCGAAGACGGCGCCGAAGGTCCTCGATTACCTGCGTCGCCTGAAGTTCTCCGTCGCCAGCCTGATTTCCATGGGTGCGCTGCGCTACCCGGATCGCCTCGCCCTTGTCGATGATGACGGCGAACTGACCTATTCTCAGCTGCTGGACAACGCCCACGCCCTGGCTCGTGCCTTGATGGACCGTGGCATGACTCAGAAGTCCAGCTTCGGTGTTATCGCACGTAACGGCCGCGGCATTATTCTGCCGATGGCTATCAAGGGCTTCATCGGCTCCGAAATTATGCTGATGAACATCGGCTCCGGCCCGACTCAGATTCGCGGCGTCGTTGACCAGAATAAGGCCAAGTTCCTGTTCGTCGATGACGAGTTCCTGGGCAACCTGCCAGAAGACCTCGACGATGTCACCGTCGTTATTACCTCCGTGACCAAGCCGGAGACCCGCAAGAACGCGGGCAAGAACTTCGTGTTCATGGAAGACCTCATTGAAGAAGGTCGTACATCGAACGCCAAGCTAGATCCGAAGCCGGAGCAGGGACGCATCATCATCATGTCCTCCGGCACCACCGGCATCCCGAAGGGTGTCCTGCGCAATGAGCCCAAGACACCGGCAACCGTGGGTGCAATCGCCGATCGTATTCCGTGGCGCCGCAACATGGTCATTCACCAGTCCGCATCCATGTTCCACGCCTGGGGCTGGGCAAATGTGCTGATTGGCATGGCTACCGGCTCCACCATTGTCACCATGCGTGTCTTCGACCCGAAGAAGGCTGTTGACCAGTGTGAACAGTACGGCTGTAACGGCATGATTTCCGCGGCCTTCTTCCTGCGCCAGATCAAGGATGTTCTGGATGAGGAGCCGAACCGCAAGATTGGCCCGTTCCGCTTCATTGTCTCCTCTGGTAACGCCATCCCGGGCTGGCTCGTCTCCGCGCTGACTCACCGCTTCGGTCCGGTTATCTGTAACTTCTACGGCTCCACCGAGGCCGGCCTGTGCTCCATCGCATCCGGCGCGGACCTCGCAGCCCGCCCGGACTCCGCAGGTCGCCCGGCAATTGGCGCCAAGGTTCGCATCCTGGGGGACGACGGCAAGGAAGTCGAGCCGGGTGAGGTTGGCATGATCCACACCGCTCAGGAGCTCTCCTTCATCGGTTACCTGAACAAGAAGGACAAGTTCACCACCGTCGATGGCCTGTTCCAGATCGGTGACCTCGGCCGTATCGACCAGGACGGCTACCTGTACATCTGTGGTCGCTCCGACGACATGGTGATCAAGGGCGGCGAGAACGTCTTCCCACGCGAGGTCGAAGAAATTCTCGGCCCGGTGCCGGGCATCGCCGACGTCTTCTGCCACGGCAGCAACGAAAACGACGAGATTTTCGCTGACCTGTTCCTCTACGTTGTCCGCGAGAACAATGAGGCCGGCAAGAACCTCACCGAGGACATGCTGCGCGAGTACGTCCGTGAAACTCTGGCCGAGCACTCCACTCCGGACCGCGTCTTCTTCGTCGACTCCCTGCCGCGCAACGCCATCGGCAAGGTTGTTCCGCGCGAGGTCAAGGCAATGCACGAGCGCCTGAACCTGGACGCTCAGTAAGAAGCGTGTACACGAAAGTGTGCCCACCGGCTTTCCGCCGCGTGGGCACACTTTTTGCTTATCTTCGCTACCTTTTACACGGCTATTTGCGCGGGCGCACCTGGATTTCATCCACGTTGGCATCCGCTCCGGTATCAACGGCCAGGCGTACTGCGGCTGCAATCGATTCAGGCCGCATGAACTGCGTGCCGTCGTAACGCCAATCCGCATCATCGCGGTGCCAATTCGACTGCAGCTGAACCTGCATATCGGTGTCGACGCGCCCGGGGTGCACGGAGCTGACTCGTACCGCGCCACGCTCTTCCTCGCGCAGCGCATCGGTGAACGCCCGTAGCGCGAACTTCGACGCTGCATACGGCGAAGTACCAGCTGAAGCGCGGAATCCCGAGCCCGAGTTGATGGTCACCAGCGTGCCCTCCGCCTTGCGCAGCGCCGGCAGCAGCTGGCGGGTCAGGTCGGCGACGGCGACGACGTTGATGTCCATGATCCGCGACCAGTCCGCACGCGAAACCTCCGCCACGTCCCCATCGACGTACACACCCGCCGAGTGCACGAGCACATCCAGCCCGCGCCCACCGAGCGCCTCCAACAGCTTTGCCACTTCCGCGTTTACGGCGTCGGCATCACCCAGGTCAGCAACGAATACGCTTGCCGACGGCAACTGCGACGCCACCTTCTCAGCAGACTCAGCACTGGTAGCGGCCACAATGACGTGGTGATCACGGGAGAGATCCTTGGCAACCGCCAGGCCGATACCACGGCTTGCGCCCGTGACCAGGGCAATCTTGGTATCAGCGGCAATATCGATGCTCATGCACGGCTCCTTTATTTAGTCGATATGTACGTGACTTTGGTTTTGGGTTTACTTCTTCGGCTTCGCGCCACCCACCTGGTCGATGGGGGTCACCTGCAGGAAGTCAATGTTGACGCGCTTCGGACGGGTGGCCGCGAACACAATGATGTCGGCAACATCATCGGCGGTCAGCGACTCAACGCCATCGTAGACCGCTGCGGCCTTGGTCTCGTCGCCGTCGAAACGCACGAGTGAGAAGTCGGTGTGGACGCGCCCCGGATCGATTTCGGTGACGCGCACGCCATCGGCAGCAACCTCTTGACGCAGGACTTCCACCAGCGCGCGCTCAGCGTGCTTGGCTGCGTTGTAACCGGCGCCGCCGGTGTAGACCTGACGGCCGGCAATCGAGCCGACGGTGAGCACAATGCCGCTGGTGGACTTCAATGCGGGCAGCAGCGCGCGGGTGACGCGCAGGGTGCCCAGCACGTTGACCTCGTACATCCAGCGCCACTTTTCCTCGACAGCGCCTTCAACCGATTCCATGCCCCAGGCGCCACCGGCGTTGTTAACCAGCACGTCGACGCGCGGTTCGGCCTTAGCCAGCGCCGCCACATCGGCGTCAGAGGTGACGTCAACCTTGTAGACCGTCGCTTCACCACCGGCAGCGCGAATCTCCTCCGCGACAGCCTCCAGCTTGTCCTCGCGGCGGGCTCCCAGCACAACGCGGAAACCTTCAGCTGCGAACTGCTTGGCAGTGGCTGCACCAATACCGGAAGAAGCACCGGTAACTACAGCTACTTTCTTGCCATTAGTTGAAGTTTCAGAGGTCATGGGGGCTCAACTCCTTGCTACATGCGTCTACTAATATCCCCGACTGTAGTCATACGACACCCTCCTGCGCCGAAGACTGCGTGTGCTTTACACCTGATGTTCCACGTGAAACGTATATAAAACTGTGCCGGAATTTTTCCGATTCACCTCATACACAGCCGCTAAAACCGCGATACTGGTTGCATGTCTGACCAGCCTCACTTCCCACATCTTCTCTCCCCTCTCGACGTCGGTCCTCTAACTCTGCGCAATCGCATCATCATGGGCTCAATGCACTCCGGCCTGGAAGATCGCACCCGTGATATCCCCAAGCTGGCTGCCTACCTGGGTCGACGCGCCGAAGGTGGCGTGGGGCTCATCGTCACCGGCGGTTATGCTCCCAACATCGAAGGTTGGCTGACTCCGGCCGGTTCGATGATGGCGTCGAAGCGCATGGCGGACAATCACCGCCGCGTTACTGACCTCGTGCACTCCCACGGCAGCCACATCGTGCTGCAGGTGCTGCACGCCGGTCGTTACAGCTACAGCCCGCTGGCTCGCTCCGCCAATACCGGTCAGTCGCCGATTAGCCCGTTTAAGGCTCATCGCCTCACCGGCTTTGATGTCTCGCGCACTATCGGCGCTTATGTCCGCGCCGCGAAGCTCGCGAAACGTGCTGGTTACGACGGCATCGAGGTTATGGGCTCCGAGGGTTACCTGCTCAACCAGTTCCTGGCCGAGCGCACTAACCACCGCTCGGACAACTGGGGCGGCAGCGCCGAGGCTCGCATGCGCCTGCCCATCGAAATTGTCCGTCGCATTCGCGCCGAGGTGGGCGAGGACTTCCTGCTGCAGTACCGCATTTCGCTGCTTGACCTGGTGGAAGACGGCCAGACTTGGTCAGAGACCACTGAACTCGCGCAGCGTCTGGTCGAGGCTGGCGTCGATGTCTTCAACACCGGTATCGGCTGGCACGAAGCACGCGTCCCCACCATCGTTACGTCCGTGCCGCGCGCCGCATTCACGGACCTGACGGGTCGTCTCCGTTCGCTTGTCGACGTCCCGGTGGCAGCCTCCAACCGAATCAACCGCCCCGAGGTTGCGGAGAAGATCCTCGCTGACGGCAATGCGGACCTGATTTCCATGGCCCGCCCACTGCTGGCTGACCCAGACTTCGCCATCAAGGCGGGCGATGGTCGAGCTGACCAGATCAACACCTGTATCGCCTGTAACCAGGCCTGCTTGGACCACACCTTCGCGGCCAAGCGCTCCACCTGTTTGGTCAACCCAAAGGCGGCTTACGAAACCGAGCTGGTATCCGTGCCGGTGTCAAAGGACAAGGCCAAGCGCGTCGCCGTCATCGGCGCTGGTGTGGCCGGACTCGCTTTCGCGGAAGCCGCAGCTCAGCGCGGTCACCACCCGGAAATCTTCGAAGCCGCCGACCAGATTGGTGGCCAGTTCAACCTCGCCGCACAGATTCCGGGCAAGGAGGACTACGGCGAGACGCTGAAGTACTTCTCCCGTCGCCTGGAGGTGCTCGAAGTTCCGGTTCACCTGAACACGCGTGCCGACGTCGACGAGCTCAAGGCCAAGTTCGACCACGTGATTGTGGCCACGGGTGTTACCCCGCGTATCCCGGGCATTGACGGTATCGACCACGAGAAGGTCATTCGTTACGACGAACTGCTCTCGGGTGCGAAGCAGGCCGGCAACAAGGTGGCCGTCATCGGTGCTGGCGGTATCGGTGTGGACGTGTGTGAATACCTCACTCGCAAACCGAACCAGACCATCGAAGCCTGGAAGGACGCCTGGGGCGTCGGTGACCCTGCGGAGTTCCGCGCGGGTCTGACCAAGCCGGGCACAGTCTCTGGCGCAGCTGAGGAGTTTGAGGTCGAGCGCGAGGTGCACCTGCTGCAGCGCAAGACCTCCCGCATCGGTAAGGGCCTGGGCAAGACCACTGGTTGGGTTCACCGTGCGGAGATCAAGAAGGCCGGTGTCAAGCAGTACACCGGCGTCACCTACAACCGTATCGATGACGAGGGCCTGCACATCACCATCGATGAAAAACCACAGGTCATCGCAGTTGACAACGTGATTGTCTGTACTGGTCAGGTATCCAATCTGGACTGCCTGGGCGGCAAGGATCGCGAGAGCGTCACCGGCGATAACTCCAATGTCACCATCATCGGTGGCGCGGACGTGGCCGCTGAGCTGGACGCTAAGCGTGCCATCCGCCAGGCCGTCGAGGTAGCGCTCGCGCTGTAGGGCTAGGGCTGCTACGCCTCGTAGCGGTCGGTGTAGGCGCGCTGCTCGAACTCGAAACGTCCCGGGTGAGCCGGGAACTCACCCGGGACACCGATGGCCAGCAACAGCGCTACCGCCACATCGGTGTCACCAGCACCGATAGCTTCCTTGACCTTCTGCTCACTAAAGCCCGTCATCGGGGAGCTAGCCCAACCAAAGGCGCTGGCAGTGACCATAGCGAAAGAAGCGGCAATCATGGCGTCGCGGATTGCGAACTCGCGGGAGAGACCCTTTTCCTCGCGGGCCTTATGGAAGGAGGTCATCGAGGCTTCCCGATCGGCAGCGGCAACTTCGTCCCACAGGCCAGTCGCCTTGTTGGCCTCAACCAGGCGTGGAATACCGCGCTTCCAGCCGGTCGGCTCACCAATGAAGGCGAGCAGCAGCGGCGCATTGGCAACCTGCTTCTGACCACCGGCAGCTTCCACTACCTGCTGGCGCACCTCAGGGTCCTCGATGCGCACGATAGCCCGAGACTGAATGTTAAAGGCGCTGGGAGCTTCCAGAGATAGCTCCAGGAGGCGGCGCACGTCAGCGTCGTCAAGCGGTTCGTCAGCATAGACGCGCGTGGCACGGCGGTTGCGGATGATGTTCTCAAATTCGGTGGCGAACTGGTCACGCGGAGAATGCGAAGTCATGCATTAAAGAATAACTGTTTGCCAACCTTCGAGTTCGAGCAGCCAGCGCTTCATTTCGCGGCCGCCGGCATAAGATCCGAAAGACCCCGCTCCCCCACTGGCGGGCACCACGCGGTGACAGGGAATCAGAATGCCCAGCGGATTGGTGGCACAGGCCGAGCCGGCAGCTCTGGCGGCACGGGGTGAGCCGGCCATTTCAGCGAGCTCACCGTAGGTCACAACCTGGCCATACGGCACGTCGCGCAGTGCCGTCAGCGCACGAGCGCGGAAAGAATCCTGGGTGAATATGTCGCAGTCCAGCGGCAGCGCAAACTCGCGGCGCTGCCCGGCAAAGTACTCGCGGAACTGCTGCGCTGCCTGTTCCGCCACCGCCTGCGCTTCGGGGTCGGCGGCGCTGGGGTCGTCGTCAAGCACGGGGCCTAAGAGATTGACTTCGACGACCCCGCGAGCGGAGGTGGCGATTCCAAGCGCCCCGAAGGGCGTTTCTACCTGGGCAACCGCCATGAAACCTCCTACTTAGCCCTTGTTGGCCTGGAACCAGGCCAGCAGCTCGTCCCATTCCTTCTCGTGACCGGAGCGGAAGTAACCACCGTAGCCCACGCCCTTGCCACCAGCCGGCTGAGCCTGGCGCTTTTCAATCTTTTCAGCAGAGCTCATCACATTGGTAATCAGGTCTGCCGAGGACTCCTCAGTCCAGTAATCATCTGGAACGCGGATGGACAGGAACGGCTGCGGAGCCTTGGAGAAGCGGTTAGCGAAGTCGAACTCGGAATCGTCGAAGAAGTAGCCTTCCTTGCGAGCCCAATGAGCCCACTGACGCATGACACCGTTCGGCGGCTCAACAGCCAGACGCCACGCCGACGCCGGAATGTGGCCGGTAATGAAACCGCTAATCGGGCCGAGAATATTGAAGATGAAGAATGCGCGGACCTTGCCCGCCACTGACGGCACCTTGGAAATACGCATACCGCGGCAGTTGACCAACGCCGCTGCGTCATAGGTGCCCTCGGAGCCGGCGTAGACGATGCCGTGACCACCAACCGCGTGGCCGACAGCGAAGTGCGGCACGTCCGGGTAGGTCTCCTTGGCCCACTCGATCACACCCGGAATATCCTTGGTAATCCAGTCCGACATCCGGATGTCTTCATTGTTCTGGTCAGTCTTCAGAGCGGACTGGCCGATTCCGCGGTAGTCATAGGTGATAACGCCGTAGCCCTTTTCTGCCACGGTCTCAGCGAAACGGTGGTAGAAACCCTGCGGCACACCGGTACCGGAGTGAACGGTGATGATGCCGTTGGGAATGTTCTCTGGGTTCTCCTTCGGGCGGAACATGGTTCCGCGCAGCAGGACGCGGTCATTAGCCGGAATAATGATGTCCTGCCGAGGGCACGGCTCCGGCAACTTCGGGCTCTTCGCGGAAAAACGGCTATCCCCAGTGGAAGTGGTTGAGGCTTCGGAGGTCATTTATGCAGTTCCTTCGAGTGGACTTAAACAGTGCATGATTTTGTATACACAATCTTAAAGTGTAAGGCTCATCACTTTCAGCGCTTTCGTGGAATTTGCCTCACTCGCGCTACAACTGCACATCCCCATAGGCGCGTTCGTCCTCAATTGGCTCCAGATGCGAGGAGATATGCACACCTGGAAAACGCTCCCGCAGCTCATTTTCCATCGCGGTAAGCACATCGTGACCGCGCTCCACGCTCCACGCGCCCGGCACCAGCACATGGAACTCAATGAACTTCTGATGCCCCGACTCGCGAGTGCGGATTTCGTGGACGTCAATGCCACGACTCCGGTCACGGTGCGAGGCCAAAATCTCATCCACCGCCACGCGGTCGTCGCCCTCCATGGCCTTGTCCATCAGGCCGTTACCGGAATCGCGCAGCAGCTTGTAGCCAGCGACCAGGATGTTTACAGCCACGGCCAGCGCGATAATCGGGTCGAGCCACCACAGGTCGGTAGCCCACACCAGCGCCACACCCGCCAGAACGCCGGCGGAGGTCCACACGTCGGTCATAAGATGCTTGCCGTCGGCGGTCAGAGCCAGGGAGTTGTGTTGGCGCCCGGCCTTAAGCAGAATCAGCGCCACCGCACCATTGATCACCGAGGCAATCACGGTCACGATGAGGCCCAGGCCAATCTGCTCAATCGGCTGCGGGTTCACCAACCGCTCGATGGAGACATAAATAATGGCCGCCGCCGCCACGAAGATCATGGCACCTTCCAGCCCGGCCGAGAAGTACTCTGCCTTGGAATGGCCGAACTCATGGTCGCGGTCTGCGGGCCGCGCGATAACCTTGAGCACGATAATTGCGACAACTGCCGCAACCAGATTGACAATCGACTCCGTCGCGTCGGAAAGCAGGCCCACCGATCCGGTCAGAGTGTAGCCCCAAAACTTCAGCGCGATGGTGACGACCGCCGCCCCCACTGAAAGCCAACCAAAACGAGATAAGTCCTGCATATGCAGGCATTTTACCCGCCTTTCCGGAGTTACTACCAGTTCTATGAGCACCGATTTCCAGTTCAATTTGCAGAACATTTCTGCAGGCCTGCCGTTCGCGTCGCAGCTCGCCTCGCTTGCCGACGCCGTGCGCGACCACGACGTAGTAGTCCAGGCCCCACCGGGTACCGGCAAGACCACTTTGGTTCCACCGGCGGTGGCCAACACCCTGGGCGGCCGCATTGTGGTCACGGCTCCCCGGCGCGTGGCGGTGCGCTCGGCGGCGCGGCGGTTGGCGCAGTTGTCGGGCACGAAGCTCAGTGAGGAAGTTGGCTACTCGGTGCGTGGCGACGCAAAAGTTTCCCGCGCCACCCGCGTTGAGTTTGTCACTCCCGGTGTGCTGCTGCGCCGACTGCTGCGCGACAGCGACGTGGATGCCAGCGCGGTGCTCATCGACGAGGTGCACGAGCGCGGCTTGGACACCGACCTGGTGTTGGCGATGGTGCGCGACTTGCGGGATATCCGCGATGACCTGCGCCTTGTCGCTATGTCGGCGACGGTGGACGCGCCGAAGTTCTCGGCCTTGCTCGGCGCCTCCACCCCGGCCCCCATTGTGGCGGCGGAGGCGGAGATCTTTCCGCTGGACATCCGCTACGCGCCCTTTCCGCAGCGGCTGGATGCACGCGGTGTGACCGACGACTTCCTGCAGCACGTTGCCGCCCAGGCCAGCACACTCGCGGAAGAAGCCGCCGGTGATGTGCTGGTTTTCCTCCCCGGCATCCGCGAGGTGGAACGCTGCGCAGGCTATATCGCGGATTCCTCGGAGGTGGCGGTGCTGACGCTGCACGGCCAGCAGAGCTCCGAGGAGCAGGACCGCGTGTTCCGTCGGCAAGCGGACGGTAGGCGCGTGATTGTGTCCACCGCGATTGCGGAATCATCCGTGACCGTGCCGGGCGTGCGCGCCGTTGTCGACGCCTGCCTCGCGCGCGGACCGCGACTCGACATTGCGCGTGGCTTCTCCGGCCTGGTCACCAGCTCGTGTGCACAGTCCTCGGCGAACCAGCGCGCAGGCCGAGCGGGACGTGAGGGCCCAGGCATCGTGGTGCGCTGCGTCTCCCAGTCGGAATTCGCGTCCTTTCCCGCCTGGCCCGCGCCGGAAATCGAGGTCGCCGACCTGACCCAAGCGCTCCTCGACGCCGCCGCGTGGGGCACGCCGGGGATGCAGGGACTGAAGCTTCTCGACGCCCCACCACCCCACCACGCCGAGGCTGCAAACCGCATTCTCGCTGGCCTGGGCGCTGTTGATGAGGCCGGTGACATCACGGAACTCGGCCGCACCCTGGCTACCCTGCCGGTGCATCCGCGCATGGGACGCGCGCTGCTGACCGCCACGGCCATGATGCCGCAGCACGCGGGCGCGGTCGCACGCGCGGTGGAGAAACTCACCGACGCCCGCGGCTTGGCCAAGCAGGTGCGCCGCATTGAGCTGGATACTGAAGCCCCCGCCAACCTGCTGCCCTCGGACATCTCCGCGCTGGTCACGGCCCTGGCGTGGCCGGATTTCATCGGGCGACGGCGCAGTGCGAATTCCGACGAGTACCTTTTCACCGGCGGCACCGCAGCGGAACTCGCCCGCGGTTCTGACCTACACGGCCACGAGTGGATTGCGGCCGCCGACATCTCGCGGCTCTCCCACGGTCGTGCGCTCATCCGCACCGGCGAGGCGATCGACCTGGAAATCGCCATGCTCGCCGCCGGCCACCTCGCCCGCACGGAGACCACGGCGCGCGTCGAACAGGGCCGCGTTCGCGCCCGCGCGCGCGACCTGCTCGGTGCCATCGAACTGTCCTCCCGCCAGGTCTCCCCGACGCCCGAGCAGTGCATCGCCGCCAACTCCGCTTGGCTTGCCACCGCGCTTACCGACGCCTCCCCCAACCTCGACCGCGACACCGAACAGCTCCGCCGCCGCATGGCCTTTCTCCACACTCATCGCGGTGCCCCATGGCCGGATGTCTCCCCCGCAGGGCTGGCGGCCCAGGCCGAGCTCCTCTTTGCTGGCGAGCTGGACCGCCCGACCCCACCCAAGCTAGATGCCGAACACCTCCGCCGCCTGCTGCCCTGGCCGGAGGCCACGGACTTCGACCGGCTGGTGCCCGAACGCCTGGAGGTCCCCTCCGGTTCGAAGATTCGCCTGGAGTACCCGGAGGACCCCACGAACCCTGAGGCAAAGATTGTGCTCGCCGTGAAGTTGCAGGAGTGCTTCGGCCTGGCGGAGACCCCGCAGGTATTGGAAAAGCCGGTGACAATGCATTTGCTGTCACCGGCTCAGCGACCACTCGCGGTCACTCAGGACTTGGAAAGTTTCTGGAATGGCGCCTACGCACAGGTTCGCTCCGAGATGCGGGGCCGTTACCCCAAGCACCCGTGGCCGGAGAACCCGTGGGAGGAGCAGGCTACTGCGAGAACGAAGCGTCGTCGTTAAGCAAGCCCGTCGTTAAGCAGCTGCCTGTGCCCGCACGCGACTGGGCTTGCGCCAGAGGTAGATTGCGTAGCCCAGGCAGGTGAAGAAGAGCACGCCGCCCATGATTCCCTGCATGTTGCCGTAGAACCACTGCCCCACATTGGCAGCGTGGCCGAAGTCATTGCCCACGAACACCTCGTACGGTGCCCACCAGTGGGCGATCATGAACAGGACACCGACAATAATGTGCCCGATCTCGCGGACGAAGAGCACCAGCGGCACGAAGACCATGACGATCGACCAGTGGTGGCTGACCGCGTATGGCCCGGCGAAGCTGACCGCCAGCGCAACGAAACCAAGGGCTGCGACATCATAGCCGTTGCGGTGGTAGATCCACGCCACGAAAGCAGCAGCGATGGCACCGATGAGGAAGAAACCGTAGATGCCAATATCGAGCGCGGTACCCTCCACCCCGGCGCGGGCGAGCAGACCACTGAACGCCTGGTTGGCCTCATAGGTCGGGGCGCCACCGCGGTTGCCGGCGAAGAACTCATCGGTCCAGAAGTAGATGGACTCCTTAAAGCGCACGGCGAAACCAATAGCGACGGTCACCAGGAACCAGCAGAAGCTCTTGGCCACGGCCGCAAAGTCACGGCGCATGAGGAACACCAGCGCATATGCCGCGGGGGTGATCTTAATTCCCGCCGCGATACCCACGCCCAGTCCACGCAGTTTCTTGGGCAAAAAGCCCAGCACATCGGAGACCACCAGCAGCGCGAGGAAGACGTTGATCTGCCCGAAGAGCACGTTGGCGCGCAGCGGGTCGAGCAGCATCACAACACCGAGCACGCAGGTAGCCATCAGCTTCGGACGCTCAGAGCCGAGACGAGTGAAGACCATCCACAGCATCGCCCACACCGCCGCCAGCGTGGCGAACGTCCAGATGATCTGCAGGGTCACCGGCCCCGCCCAGGTCAGCGGGTAAAACAGCAGCGCCGCAAACGGTGGGTAGATGAAGCGGAAACCCGATCTGGTGGGAAACTCTGGTGAGTAGAGATCCTGGTCTCGTCGTAGTGCCCAGCCGGCGTCTTGGAAGACCTCGAGGTCCATCATGTAGGCAGTTGCCGCAAGATAGATGAAGTCGATGACAACGACCAGCGACACCAGCCCAAATACAATTGCCAAGATCCGTCTCTGCATGACGGAAAGCGTCGAGAGTCTGTCCATGAGCATGATTCGACACTACCGCACAGTTCTTCCTACTCAGGCCTTAGAGTGGGAGGTATGTTCGTGGAAAACTATCGCAAGGTTCGCTCCGAGATCGACGACGCTTGCCGACGAGCTGGGCGCCAGCCCTCCGAGGTCCGCCTGCTGCCCGTCAGCAAGACTGTGCCTGTCGACGCCCTGGTGGAATCCTGGCCGGAGCTCGCAGCAGCCGGCTGCGCTGGCCTGGCGGAAAACCGCGTCCAGGAAGCGGTGGCCAAGGCGGAGGCATTCCGGGAGGCCTTCGGCGACAAGGCACCACATATGGCCATCATTGGTCCACTGCAGACGAACAAGGCCGGCCACTTAGTCAGCTGTGCTGATGAGTTTCAGGCGCTGGATCGCCCGAAGGTGGCCGGGGCGCTGCAGCGTCGCTTGGCCGATTCCGAGCGCACGCTCGATGTGTTGATTCAGGTCAATGCCTCCCGCGAGCCGCAGAAGTCGGGTCTGGCGCCGAGTCACGCGGCGGAGTTTGTCCGCATGTTTGGCCCCGATGGCGAATACCCGAACCTGCGTCTGCGCGGGTTTATGACCATCGCGGCCCAGAATGATCCGAATGTGCGCGAGACCTTCGCGGAGCTGCGGGAGCTGCGGGACAGTCTGCTCGGGGATTTGCCGGACGGTGTCAGCCTCAACGAACTGTCAATGGGTATGTCCGGCGACTACCGCGAAGCCATCGCCGAGGGGGCGACCACCGTCCGTGTGGGACGCGCCATCTTCGGTGAGCGCTCCTATCAGAAATAAAGGTCGCGAAATAGAGGTAATCTCAATGCCATGAGTTCTGATGTCTCCCCGTGCTCCCGTCGTCGTTTCCTCCTGGGAACTGCCGCCACTGCAGCTGGCGCACTCGTAGCCGCTTGTGCACCAAAGTCTGCGGTGGAAAAGGTTGACGCTGCCGACATTCCGGTTGGCGGCGGTGTGGTGATCGGCAATTACGTCGTCACGCAGCCGGAGGAAGGCAAGTTCGCCGCTTTCTCCAGTTCCTGCCCGCACCAGAATGGTCGCATCACTGAGGTCAGCAATGGTGTGATGATTTGCCCGAACCACAACTCCCAATTTGACATTGCTACTGGTGAGGTTGTTTCTGGCCCCTCGCGTAAGCCCGCTGGCCAGGCATCGCTTTCAGCCGAAGGCACTGAGCTGATTGTGGGCCAGAAGTAGGTTCCGGAAGCAGATTAGTGTTCGGTGGGTTCAAGGCCTAGAAGGTCTACGCCAGCCGGCGCCAGCTGGAATCGCAGCGGGCGGCGGCTCGTCGGCGTTGCCAGTCCTTGAGCCTCTAACTCGGCGAGATACTTTCGCGCTGTCCGCTTCTCCTTGCCGATGGTGTCGGCGACGTGTTCGAGCTTGATTCCATAATCAGGTCCGAACAACCGAGCCTGTGCCAGGACAAAAAGCGTCCCGATTTCGTTGTCTGTCAGCGACACGGACAGTGCCTGCTCGGGCGAGTTGGTTAGCTCAGCTACCCGCTGTTCAAGCTTCTCGCACTGGTGGGACTTCATCTGCAGCTCTTCCAGCAAATACTGCTGAGCATTCAGAATGACATCAGCCATCACCTCGACGAAGAACGTGACTTCGCCCCGGTTCATTGGGTCTTCCGTAGTGGTAAAAGCCTTGTAATACTTCGCTTTATCCTCAGCGAGTTGGCGAGAAATAGTCAGCGCTGTGGCAGGTGAGAGTGTCTCCCGCAAAGCCACTGACAGCAGAAAACGCCCCATCCGACCATTGCCGTCATAAAACGGGTGAACGAACTCGAACATGAAATGGCTTGCCAGAATTCGAATAAGCCGATTGTCCTCTGAGGAATTCACCGTTTCCAGGAACTCATTGAGAAGTTGGTGAATGGCAGCTTCACTTTCAACACCGCGATGAATCTGTCGCTGCCCATCGATAATTGTGACCGTTGATGCTCTAAAGAGTTCACCGTCTAACTCATCCTCGGCGCCAATTTCATCGCCGAGAAGTTGATCGTATTGCTGCCGGATCCCTGTGAGCGTTGTCGGAAACTCAATCCGCTCATCGTTTGCCAGCCGGAAATAGAGCTGACTGAACTCATGAAAGCGCTTGTGCTGGGTTCCCGAAGTGTTGTCCAACGCCTCGGCGACTTCTCGCCGTGTGGAGTGAATCCCCTCAATCTCATTGGTGGCTACCACCTCGGCCAGGAGCAGATTGAAGAGATAGTGAGTCCGCGCGGCACCCGGCAGACGATTCCACAACTGTGAAATCTGCAGCTCTAGAGACAGAATCTTTTCAACCCTGGCTGCGAGATCGCTTGTAATGCAGCAAAAGAGTGGCCACTGCCCCAGCGGAAAGTGCCACTGAATCGTCGACGGGGAGTCTTTGCGTGACTGGTACTCGCTCTCCACTGCCTGCTCCGCATCGTGTGCAGCCATGTGGAAGATCCTCTTAAGCGGATAGCGCTTCACGGCGAGTCTCCCCCTTCTGTTTCCAATGCTTTTTACATGATGCTTTCTACATATAGTGCCCTAAAAACGAACCCTTAATGTAAAAAATCACCGTTTTTTACATTAAGGGTTCGTTTCTTGGTGTCTAAATGTACCTTGCTGGCGATTTTCCCCCTACCGCGTTACCCTTAGCGCCTCGGCTTCAACCCCGCTACGGCACACGCGCCCGCGATGAAGGACAGCGCCACCAGCCACGGAATCAGCCCTGCCCACTCAAAGCGGCTGAACACCATGCCGGATACCCAACCGACAATGGACGAGCCCGCGTAGTAGCTGAACAGATACATCGATGATGCCTCGGCGCGGTCGCGCTGCGCCACCAGCCCCACACCGGACGAGGACAGCGAGTGGGCCACGAAGAACGATGCCGTGAACACGAGCACGCCCACGATCAGCGCGGGCAGCCACGGCAGCAGCGCCAGCCCCAGGCCCATGCACGCCGCCAGAGTCGCAATGGCGATGAGGCGACGGCGGCTCACCGTCTTCGCCCACACACCCGCGCGTGCCGACGACCACGTGCCCGACAGGTAGAGAATAAATACGAACCCTGCCAGTGCCGGGGAGAGCCCGAACTTATCGCCCAGCCGGAAGCCCAGGTAGTTGTACAGGGAGACAAACGCTCCCATAAACAGGAACGCCAGGGCGCACAGCGCCAGGATGCGCGGGTCGCGCAAGTGTCGCGCAATGGCCTGCCCCTCCCCTGCAAACGACAGTTTCTTCGGCTTAAACCTGCGCTGTTGCGGCAGGAAGTACCAGGTCAGAATGGCGAAGATGAACGCCACCGTCGCCGAGACCGCAATCGCCACCCGCCAGGAGGCGAACTCCAGCACAATGGACGGAATGATACGGCCGAGCAGGCCACCGACCGTCGTGCCCGAGATATACAGCCCCATCACGCGACTGACGTGGTCGGCGTGGACTTCCTCACTGACATACGCCATAGCCACTGCGGGCACACCGGCAATGACAATGCCCTGCAACAGGCGCAGCGCAATCATCGAACCGATGCCCGGCGCGATTGACACCACGAGCCCCAGTAGCGTTGCCACAAATGCGCTGATGACGATGACGCGCCTGCGCCCAAAGCGTTCCGACAAAATGGACACCGGGATAATCGCACAGGCCAAGCCACCGGTGGTGGCGGATACCGTCAGCGCGGCGGTGGCGGGGTCGACCGATAGCTCGTCGGAAAGCGTGGGCAGTAGCGCCTGCGTTGCGTAGAGCGCTTGGAACGATGCCAGGCCAGCGAAAAGCACAGCAATAAGCGCGCGACGGAATCCGGGATCTTCTGGCCGCAGTCCTTCGATCTGTTCGGGGTTTTCGTTAGCGCTAGTCACTTGTCCTACGTTAGCCCTCCCTCCAAACCCCTCGCTGAATACACGGATTCAGAAAACCTTTTTAATTCGCCCGCGGTATCGCTTTCGTTTTATTAGTTTCGTAGGCATGACTACTTCTTCCGCACAGCCACAGAGTCGCAACCACGACCGCGAGTACGACATCGTCGTCTACGGTGCCACGGGTTTCGTGGGCCGCTTGATTGTGGACTATCTGGCTAAACACGCCGGTCAGACGAAGGTGGCGCTGGCAGGCAGGAACGCTCAGAAGCTTGCCGACGTCGCGGAGAACGCAGGCGTATCGGACTGGCCGGTCATTGTTGCGGATGCTGCCGACCAGCCGGCGGTGGCTCAGCTTGCGGCCAGTACAAAGGTGGTGCTGACCGTTGTGGGGCCGTATGCGAAGTACGGTCGCACCCTGGTGGCCGAGTGCGCCAAGGCCGGTACTCACTACGTCGACCTGTGTGGCGAGGTGCTGTTCGTCCACGACTCCATCGCGAATAACCACGAGGTGGCACAGCAGACCGGAGCGAAGATTGTTCACTCTTGCGGCTTCGACTCGATTCCTTCCGACGTCGCTGTCCGCGAGCTCCACGAGGCGGCCCACACCAAGCTCGGTGAGACAACCCTGCTGTTCAAGCACGTCAAGGGCGGGGTCTCCGGCGGCACTATCGATTCGGTCCGCGTCCAGCTTGCACAGGCCAAGAAGGACCCCAAGCTGCGTCGCATCATCGCGGATCAGTACGCCCTGGCTGAGCCGGGTCCCGACCAGGGTAAGTTTGGCGTCGACCTGCGCCCGGCGCGCTTCCGCCGCCACTGGCGAGCGCCCTTCTTCATGTCGCCGTTCAACACCCGCATTGTTCAGCGCTCGGCGATGCTGGCGGATTACGGTGATTCCTTCCGCTACCGCGAGCTACTCAATGTCGGCCGTGGTCCGAGGGCTTTCGTGCGCGCAAATATTTTCGCGGCTGTCTGCAGGTTGGCGCTGGCGGCGATGGCGTTCGGGCCGACGGCCAAGCTCATTGATAAGAAGCTGCCGAAGCCGGGTGAGGGCCCGAGCGCTGAAGAACAGGCCGAGGGTCGCTTCACCATCGAGGCCTACACTGTCGATACCTCCGGCATTCACTGGCGTTCCAAGGTGTCTCTCGAGGAAGACCCGGGGTACGCAGGCACCGCGATTATGATTTCCAGCGCCGCCCTCGCACTCGTCCACGACGATCTGCCGGACGCTACCGGCGTGCTCACTCCTACTGTCGCGCTTGGCGACGCCCTGTCCCGCCGTCTCCGCGCGGGCGGCATGACCATTGAGGCGGTGCAGGCTCGATGATTGGCGGCCTGACCGGTGCTTTTGCGAATCTCACCCGCGGACCGAAACTGCCGAGTGTAGGTGGCGGCCGTGCGTTAGTGACCGGCGCTTCCTCCGGCATCGGCTGGGCATGCGCAGAGGCACTGGTCAAGGCCGGTTTCGAGGTCGTTGGTACGTCCCGCAGGGGCGCGGAGGCGCCGCACCCCGAGGGCGTGCAGATGGTGGCGCTCGACATGTCCAGCGCCGACGACATCGCTGCTGTGGTCGCCCACGGGCCTTACGACGTCGTCGTCGCCAACGCCGGTGAGAGCCAGTCGGGCGCTTTCGAGGAGCTACCCCGCGAGGCGATTGAGCGTCTCTTCCAAGTCAATGTTCTGGGGCAGGTGGAGCTGTTACAGCAGCTGCTGCCCGGCATACGCGAGGCCGGTCGTGGCCGAATTGTACTGGTTGGATCGATGCTCGGCGGGTTGCCGCTGTCCTACCGTTCTTCCTATGTGGCGACGAAGGCCGCTATCCGCGGCTTTGGGCTTTCGTTGCGCGGTGAAGTCGCGCAGTTCGGTATTGGAGTGACGGTTGTCGAACCGGGTGCCATCAACACGGGGATTTCTACACGTCGGACAACGTATGGCGATGAGGGTTCCGTTTACGCTGCTGATGTCCACCGCATGCTGACGAAGTTGAACGCCAATGAGAAAGGCGGCATTCCCGCTTCTGAGATTGCGGAGGTGGTTATGCGCGAGGTGACCGCCGAGCGACCTTTGGCTCTGGTGGCGCGGGGGTCGTCGGCAAGCGTTGCAGTGCCCTTCATGCGGCGAATCCCGACGCAAGCGATGTTGACCATCATGCGCCGGGTGCACGGGCTGCGGTGAGTTAATCGGCGACGGCGCGCATTTCGACTGCCTGCGCGCACGCCTCCGCGGCTTCGTGGGCTAGATTGATGGCCTCTTGCTCGTCTGCGACTTGGACAATCCAAAAAGCTGACGGGAACGTCATCGCGTTGTAGTACGGCAAATCGCTGTGCGAACCATCCGGCAGCACCGTCATGGCATCCTCTGGTGGGACCAGCCCGCCGGACATAACCCAGTGGCCTTCGTCCTGAAGCTTCTGATTGAAGCGCCCAATCCGTTCAAAGGCAGCGTGCATTTCCTCATCAGAGTCATACGCGTTGATATCTCTGCGGCCATGGACCGTGAAAAAGTACTGCACACCAAGCTCCTGAGTTTCGTTTTGCTAAGTGTAACAGATTGAGCGGGGCTGGAACCGGGAATTTGCGGGGAATTTAGAGCTTTGGTTGAGCGTTTTTGCGGCCAGGACCTAGTTCTCCTGTTGCGCCAATTCCTGTTTCGCAGCGGCGGCTCGCTGTGCCCTAATCTCCGCTACCTGCTGCTTGCGGGTATTGAAACCCATGCGCCACGGGGCGGCTAGACCTGAGTCGGGGGCATGCGGGTTATCGCGCCAAGATTTTCCCTCGTTGTAGGCCTGCGCGCCCTCACGGTATGCGGCGGACTGCTGAGAAAAAGTTGGATACGGCTGTTCGTCAGCCTGCCTGGCCTGCGCGCCGACCGATTTCATTCTCGCGCGCAGTTCCTTGACTTTGTTCTCAATCTTTTTGTTGTAGCGTTCCTGCTGCTCTGCGATCTCAGCGAGTGCCTGCTGCTCGGTGATGGGGTCGAACGAGTCTTGTCCTGCCTTGTCGTAGGCTTCCTTAGCGCGCGGGGTGCGCTCCCAATCACGCAAAGACGGATTGTAAACGCACCAGTCTTCCTGGCCGTCGTCTTTGTAGATACTGCCACTGTGATCCCAATACCTTGTCATGCGTTTACCCTCCTGAGTGTTTTTCATGGGTCTTACCACGCCGTTAGGTACAGGGAACCCGAAGGCGACAGAACCTACACTAACCTCTCCGCAGCTTCCGCCAGACCCAATCAACGATCACGAAGCCAACGAGAGTCACACCGAACAGTGGTGCAACCACCGAGTAGGCAATCAGCAGCGCCACAACGGCCGCTGCAACTCCCGGGCGAATGTCCCGCCAACGCGTCGGCGCCGGGAGCCTGCCAGGACGGCCACCTCGACCGCGCCCAAACCACATGGCGTAACCGCGCACAATCATCGCCAACAGAGCGACACCAATCAGCGCCAGGATCAGCTGATTCACCCACCCGAACAGGATGCCCATGTGCGCGTTGATCAGCCATTCGGTCAGCTTCGCCGGCAGCGGCCAGTCCGCAAAGTGAATCCGATCAACCATCGTTCCGGTCGACCCGTCAACGGTGACGGTCTCAATACCCATCCGCCACTCCTCGCGGGCTTCCTTGGCCATCCACACCGTGCCAGCTTCCGGTGGAGTCAGTTCGACTTTCCCGGCCAGCCCCTCGGCACGTGCGAGGTTCATAACACTATCTGCCTCTGACCAGTCATAATTCGCTGGTGCAGTCGCAGTCATGGCTGGTTTCGGTGCGTACCAGTCCATCGTCTCGCGCAGCTTTGCGATGCCCGTTCCAGCCACCCACGACCACGTCAGGCCGGTGACAGTCAGGAACAGAAGTCCAACGCTAACCGCCACGCCAACATTCGCGTGACGACGCATATGATGCGCCCTCTTACTTGTTCCCTGTGTCCGCTTGCGACGCGAACGGTCCCACCAGAGCCAGAGGCCACCAATAGCCAGTGCGCCCATCCAGGATGCTGCCGTCTCGGAGTAGAGGCGACCAAAGTTGCTATCAATCCAGAGCCTGCGGTGCCCTTCCGAGATCCACGCCCGCAGTGGCAGCGCCGCCGAGGAACCGTATTGCACCAGGTCACCCTTGATGCTCAAGTCGCCTGGGTCAACGAACACCGCATGTCGGTAGGACTCCGACTTCAGCTGCTCGTCATTGAACATGACTCGCGTTGTCTGCCCCGGCTTTTCCGGGACCTGCACTGCGGTCACCGGCAGGTCAGGGTGCACACGCTGCGCGACCTCAACCTGCTTTTCCAGTGGTTGTGCGGGAAGGCTTGATGTTGCAGTTAGTTCTTCGTGGTAAACCACCTTTTCTATGCTCGGGGCGAGGGCATACGCCACGCCTGTGATAGCTGCAATAACGAGTAGTGGCGCAACGAGGATGCCTGCAACGACATGGATTCGGTGCAGTAATGCTCGTGGCCCACCATTTTTCTGAGTCTGTGCGACGGGGTTTGCGGCTGGCGTTCCAGCGGCATCGCCTGTGGCTATTGAAGTCATGCCTTATTAGTCGGACGAATTGCCTCAGTTGTTCCCCAGCAAGCTCACTTTTATTACTTCCAGGGGTAGCCATTCGGCCACGCGCCTCGTTGTCGGCCACCTTGTGCGCAACTACCCGTCGTTAAGCACGCGTACCCTCGTAGACATGGCTTACCCAGACGTGTACCGCGCCGATGAAAACCGCTATGAGACGATGCCGTACAACCGCTCCGGCAGTACAGGGCTGAAGCTTCCAGCCATTACACTGGGACTTTGGCATAACTTTGGTGATGACCGACCGCTCGAGACGCAGCGTGAAATCCTGCGCACCGCGTTCGACCACGGCGTCACGCACTTCGACCTCGCCAACAATTACGGCCCACCGCAGGGCTCTGCGGAGGCGAATTTCGGTCGCATCATGGCCAAGGATTTCGCTCCCTACCGCGACGAAATGATTATTTCCTCCAAGGCCGGTTGGTACATGCAGGATGGCCCCTACGGCTTCGGCGGCTCGCGGAAGTACCTCGTGGCCAGCTGCGATGCCTCGCTGAAGCGCATGGGCCTGGATTATGTGGACATTTTCTACCACCACCGCCCCGACCCGGATACGCCTATCGAGGAAACCGTCGCCGCCCTCGATTTCCTCGTCCGGTCGGGTCGCGCGCTCTACGTCGGCGTGAGCTCCTACTCCCCCGAGCTCACTCGCCGCGCGCAGAAAATTGCCCGTGAGCTGGGCACACCGCTGACCATTCACCAGCCGAGCTACTCCATGTTCAACCGCTGGATCGAGGACGAACTGCTGGCAACCTGCGCCGACGAAGGCATGGGCGTCATCGCCTTTTCTGCACTTGCGCAGGGGCTTCTCACCGACCGCTACTTGGATGGCGTGCCGGAGTCCTCGCGTCTCGGGGCGCACAAGATGAACTCGGGGTTCCTCAACGACGACACGCTCACCGCCATCCGCGAGCTCAACGCCATTGCTTCACGACGAGGCCAGTCCCTGGCACAGATGGCCATCTCGTGGGTGCTCCGCCGTGACGAAGTGACCTCCGCCCTGATTGGTGCATCCTCGGTGGAGCAGCTGAAGAACAGCCTCGGCGCCTTGGAGGCTGCGCCGTTTAGCGATGAAGAACTCACAGAGATTGACAAGTGGGCCGTTGACCGCGGGATCAATCAGTGGCAGGGGGCTACGGAGTCTGTGTAGGTGACTCATCGAGCGCCGGCAGCACATACTCAAGCAGCTCATCAATCTGCTCTTCCGCATCCCGCTTTGAGGTGCGGAAGTTGATGCTGACATGATTGATGCCGAGCTGTCGCTGGGATTGCAGCAGTTCAATGAGCTTGTTGCGTCCAAGCCGGTACCCGAAGTGGCCGCCCTGCGCGGGGGCGTCGGGGTCTTCATGCAGGTCAATCCACAGTGATTCCAGGAAGGGTTTGAACACGCCCTCGCCGCACTCCTGGGCCACCGCTTCCTGCCAGTTGGCGATATTTTTCTTCTGCATCTCCAGGCCTTTGTGGTACATGAACCACCCGTCGGTATTCGCGGCCTTCCACTCCAGGCTCTGCTGACAGGAGCCGGTGGCCAACAGCGGAACTCGGCGGGCCAGCGGCTTGGGCACCACATCGGATCCGCCCATCTTGCCCTCGGACCAGCGGATGGGCCGGTAGCTAGTGCTGAGGGCCTTTTCATAGACCCCGATATGCTCGCGGAAACGCTCACCGCGCTTGCCTTTGTCCTGGTTAAAGGCGGGGAACTCCTCGGGGCGATCGCCGGTGGCAACGCCAAAGAGGAAACGGCCGTCGGAAAGCCTGTCCAGCGTGGCAGCGCGCTTGGCCATCACCAGCGGATGCTGGAAGGGCACGACGACTGCACCGGTGCCGAGCGCGATATCGGTGGTGTGTGCAGCGATGTAACTGAGGTACATCCAGGGGTCGTAGACCTGGCCGACGTCGCCGAATGTTTCCACGCGCAGCGGGATGTCGCGTGCCCACACCGCCGCGATGCCTGCGCGTTCGACTTTCTGAATCAGCCGAATCTGGTTGCTCAGCGCGTCCTTGGGCTCGGCTTCGGCGTCCTGCTCGATGGGCAGACTCAGCCCTACCGTGAGTCGGCCCGGCGCGAATGTGCGCTGGTAACCGGGTAGTTCGTCGATGGGCTTGTCCGAAAGATCAAACAGCGAGCTCATGGTGCTCCACGGTAGTACAGCTCGAGGTGCGGCACTCGTCGTTAAGCTGGGAGCATGCTTGAGGATGTCATCATCGTCGGTGGCGGCCAAGCTGCCCTCGCTACCGCCTATTACTTGCACAAACGCGGCATTGATCCGCTCATTCTGGACAATCAGCCCGCTCCCGGCGGCTCCTGGCGCAATGTCTGGCCCTCACTGACGCTCTTTTCCACCCCGGACTTTTCCAACCTTCCGGGCATCCAGATGCCCAATTATGACGGTTTCCCGCCCGCTTCCCACGTGATTGACTACCTCAGCTCCTACGAAAAGCGCTACGAACTGCGCGTTCAGCGCCCGGTCGCCGTCACGGACGTCTCCCACGACGGCACCTTCCACCTCACCAGCGATGCCGGTGACTTCGAATCCCGCCAGCTCATCGCCGCCACCGGCAACCGGCCCTTCGTCCCGTATTACCCCGGCACGACCGCCGCAAAACAGTGGCATTCGGCCAACTACCCAGGTCCCGAGCCCTTCGAAGGCTCCCGCGTTGCCGTTGTCGGTGCGGCGAACTCCGGCGCACAAATAGCCTCTGAACTGGTACTTTCCAACATCGACACCACCTGGTTCACCCGCCACGAACCACGCTGGATGCCCAACGACGTCGACGGCCGCGTCCTGTTCAAACGCTACCGCCAGGGCTCCACCGACAGCATCGGCGACATCGTCGTCCTACCGCCCGTCCGCAAAGCCCGCGACTCCGGCGCACTCACCTGGACGCCCATGTTTTCTTCGCTTGACGACGTCCACGCGGACCACCTCATCTGGTGCACCGGTTTCCGCCCAGCGCTCGGCCCTTTCCGCAGCATCGACTCGGACCTCATCGAGTTCGTCGGCTACGGCGACTGGGTTGGCCCCGGCGCCGCCACGATCATGGGTGTTGGCCCCTTCGCCAAACGCGCGGCCGAGCGGGTGGCTGCCCGTCTGTCAGCATGACCTGCATTAGCATCATGTCCAACCAGCGCCCGTTCTTCGTCCCCACCTGCGGCAGTAGCCCAACACGCTGGAAGCCGTACTTTTTGTGCAGCGCAATCGACCCCTCGTTGCTGCCTTCAATCGCCACAACCAAGACATGCTTTCCCGCCTCGCGAGCAGCATCGATGGTCGCGCTTAACAGTGCGCCGCCATCCATGCGATGCGATCCTCCGCACTGACAGTGTCATCATTCCAGATGGCGACGGTGTTGATCACGGCCTCGTTGTAGATCTCCGCGATTGCTGCGGCGTCCTCCCGCGTTGCGTGCCGGATGATCACGGTTTTGCTCCCCATTGTCTGCGCTGTTTCTGTGCTGTTTTCTACAGCTCCGCTTTTATGAAAGCGAGATTACCAAGCTTTCGTTTTCGAACGGGTGTTTTATTTGTATTTTGGTACGCCACCCCGCGAACAACCCACAAACACCCAGGTAAAATGTGCTTTTATAGTCGGCTAAACATCTTCGAAAACTCCTCAAAATTCTCTTTCATTCCTCTTTACAAGCCAGAAAAGCGCCCGTATGATAGCAAGTAAGTTCGAAAGAAAACCGACAACCATTGGAGCACCAGGGGGATCCAATGAAGTCCGAACAAGTACCCGAACCATATTGGGCTCACGAAAATCCTGAAGATGAGCTCTCAGCACTCGCGCGGGCTACCAACCGCGCCCAACTTGAGTTACTTGAAGCCTGCTGCCCTGCAGGTGATGATGACGTTGAAAACCATGCCGCTCGCATCAGCGTTCGGTTGGGAATCACTCGCAGTGAGGCACTGCGTATCTGTGACATTGGCCTGTTGCTGGAGAAAATGCCACAGTTGGCGGAATATGCCCGGGAAAGCTGCGCATTGTCCATGCGGCAACTCGGCATCATTGCACATGGCGTAGTCGGCATCGAGCCTGATCAAATACCCGATGCAGAGAAGAAGATTCTGGCATTGGTTACGCCACGGAAGCGTCGTCAAACAATGATTGGTCCTCGCACTCTCACCACCAAAATTGGTGATATTGCTGCGGACTTGGATGACCGTGCTCGCGCCGACGGCACAATTCCCACCATCACCGACACGGAATCGGTGACTCTGGTGGAACGTCCCGACAGCTGCTCCCAAATCATTCTCACACTGCGGCCGGACCGCGCCTATTTTGCCATGTGCGCGATTGAAACGGTCTTCCGCACGAATGAGGAAATGACGCAGGCGGATGCATTTGTGGAACTGATCCACCAGCGCACCAATGCGGAAGTTGTGCTCAATGTTTTCCGCGAGCCCCACAGTGATGACGCCTGGCTGGACGGCGCCGGCTGGCTAGGCGCGCTGGTCACGGAGGAGTGGATGCAAAAAGTGACGCATGTCCGCCTCTCAGCAGACAGCGCCACCAATGGTTACCGTCCAACTCCAGCGCAGGTCGCCCGCGTCCACGGTCGCGATGGAACATGTCGCTTCCCCGGCTGCGAAGTCCCAGCGTACAAGTGCGATATTGACCATATCGCGCCGTACAACCAGGAAGACCCCGAAGCCGGTGGCCCCACCGACACACAGAATCTGCACTGCCTATGCAGGAAGCACCACAACCTGAAAACCCACAAGCTCTGGGATATCACCGCTTATGAGGACGGCTCAGAGGTGTGGTCCTCTGCCGACGGTATTACCGCGGCGACCGTCCCGGCCGGACCATTAGCCGGGTTCGGGCGACAGACATTTGACAAACGCGCTACCCAGAAGACGAAAGCACGCCATGACCACTACATGAAGTGGTGGCTGTCATTCGCGGCTGTGCCAGATCTGGTCTTTGATGATGGGGAGGATTAACCCAGCGGGCCACCGCAGTTCGGCCATGCGCCAGCACCCTGGGAGGCAAGCACGCGCTCGCCAATCTCAATCTGCTGCTCCTTAGTGGCCTGGTCAGCTGTCGGTGCGTACTGGTCACCGCCGTGGCCACTCCAGGTCTGCTGCGAGAACTGCAGTCCGCCGTAGTAGCCGTTACCGGTATTGGTCTGCCAATTTCCGCCGGACTCACATGCCGCAACCTGATCCCAGGCGCTGACTGATGCAGCGTTAGCGGCGGCGGTCGGGGCAGCAATCATGCCTGCTGCCACAGCGGCGGATGCGATGAACTTACCGGAAAAACGCATAAAAAGAGAACACTCCTAAAGGGTTGACTTTTCTCTTGGGCGACCAACCTACGCGCACCCTCCCCCGTCCTGTCAACCCGTATCCTGGAAAGCATGTCCGTGGCAGATGTCGTCCGCAAGACCGAGAGAAGGATCAACGCGCTGGCCGCCAAGCGTTCCAAAAACGCTGGTTGGGAACCGGAAATCATCGGTTTCACCGGGTACGGAAATGCAGAGCGCGTGCGCGTATTCGGCCGTGTCCTCCTGAAGGATCCGGCCAAAAAACGAGACGAAGAACGAAACAAAAAACGCGGATTTTGGCAGTTCTTTACCGTCGAACTCGCGGACTTTCCCGTCACCATCACTGCCGGCGACCGCACGGTGGAAACCACCACGGATAGCAACGGCTATATCGAGGTACTAATCAGGAATCACGGCCTCGAACCCGGCTGGCACGAAATTACCATCAACGACACTCCTGCAGAGGTCCTCATCCTCTCCCCGGAGACCAAATACGGCATCGTCTCCGATATTGATGACACCGTGTTGGTCACCATGCTGCCGCGCGCCCTCATCGCCGCCTACAACTCCTGGGTCAAGGAGACAGACGAGCGCAAGGCCGTCGCTGGCTTCAGCGAGTTTTATGCGCAGCTTCGCCGTCGTTACGCGAGCAAAACCGACGAGGACACGGACGTTCCCGTCATCTATCTCTCCACCGGAGCGTGGAACACCTTCAGCACACTAAAAAGATTCCTACACCGCAACAACCTGCCGAAGGGCCCACTGCTTCTCACCGATTGGGGGCCAACGCCCACCGGCCTGTTCCGCTCGGGCAAGGAACACAAGAAGGTGCGACTTCGCGACCTGTTTATTGACTTCCCCGAAATCAACTGGATTCTCGTCGGCGATGATGGCCAGTACGACCCGCTCATCTACGGCACGGCCGCGGCGGAGCATCCCGACAAGGTCGCGGCCATCGCAATCCGCAACCTCACTCCCAGCGAGCACGTGCTCTCTCACGGCACGGCGGTGCCAATTGAAAAGCTGGAGAACAAGGAGGTCCCGTTCATCGAGGGCGCCGACGGCTATGAACTGCTCAAACAGATTGACCAGCTGCTGCAACCATGATCTACCTCCGCCATGCCCGTATTCACGATGATGCCGAGCTCCCGGCGTACGTCGTAAAGCTCGCCCTGCCCTTCCCCATGACCTTCACCACGCCGATCACCATCCTGACCGGCGAAAACGGCAAGGGAAAGTCGACGGTGCTGGAGGCGTTGGCATCGGCGATGGGCGTCGATACGGACGGCGGCTCGCGGTACAAGACGCAAGAGCGTACCTCCCCGGTCCCGCTGGTGCTGACCAGGCGCAATCCCCCGGACACGTTCTTCTTTCGCGGCGACGCGCACCTGAACCTCACGCGCTATTACGAGTCGCTTGGAGACCCCTCCTTGGCCGACCTCACCCAAATGAGCCATGGCCAATCCATCATGGCGCTAGCCGAACGCCGCCTCAGCGCCGAATCACTGATCTTCCTCGACGAACCCGAAGCCGGCCTGTCGGTCCTACGCCAACTGGAGCTCCTCGGCCGCCTCGGCGCGCTCGCGGAAGCCGGCGCACAGATCATCATGGCGACGCATTCCCCCATCCTGCTCGCCGCGCCAGAAGCAACGATTATTTCGCTTGACGACGCCGACACCACCCACTTCGAAGACACCCTCGCGGTACGGGCAACCAGGGACTTCCTAGCCGATCCCGTCGGCATCGCGGACTACATGGTGGAGCGTTTTACTTCGGATTCTTAATCCCCAGCGCCGCCACGACACCCACGGCCGACAGTGCCACCGGCAACCACATCGCGTCACTCATGGCGGTGGTGAAGTCGCCACGGTTGCTGCTAAGCGCCGCAGCCATGACGGTGGCAATCAGCGCGCTACCCAGCACACTGCCGATCTGGCGGATGGTGTTGTACACACCAGAGGCGGCACCGGCGAGGGACGGGTCGATGTTGCGGGTGGCAGCCGTCGACAGCGTGCCCCAAATAAACGCGTTTGCCACACCGAATGCGGCGCCCGGCAGCAGCAGCCACAGCACGGAAAGGTCCTCGTGGATGAGGTAGTGGAACCCGAGCATGCCCACCAGTGAGGACCCAAAACCAATCAGCGCGAACTCACGGAACTTCAGCCGGTCTAGCATTCGCCCAGTCCACGGTGCCATGACACCGGAGATGACCGCCTGCGGCACGAGCAGTAGTGAGGCTTGGATGGTCGATAGGTCGCGGGCATTCTGGGCGAAGAGGATGATTGGGAAACCAACCGCGACCACCAGCGCCCCCGTCACAGCAATCGCCAGCGAGGAGATGGTGAAGTTGCGATCCTTAAAAAGGGACAGCGGCATCAACGGTTCGGCCGTGGTCTTGGCCTCCCACGCGGTGAATAGTCCAAGAACCACCACGCCACCGGCAATCAGTGCCCAGATCCAACCGGACCAGTCGGCACTCTCCCCCTCCTGAATGCCGAAGACCAGCAGGAACATACCAATCGCGCTGAGTACAACACCGAGATAATCAATCTTGTTGCGGTGCGTCTCAAAGGTCGGCAGATAGCGGAACGCAAAAACGAGCCCGATCAGCCCAATCGGCACATTAATGAGGAAAATCCAGCGCCAACTCAGCAGCTCAATCAACACGCCACCGGCCAGCGGCCCCGTCAGCGAGGCAATTCCGGCCGCCGCACCCCACAGGCCCATCGCCGCACCGCGATGCGCCGGCGGAAACATCTGCGTAATCAGCGCCATCGTCTGCGGCGTCAGCAGCGCGGCCCCCAGTCCCTGCACCACGCGGGCAATGATCAGCATGCTTAACGACGGCGCCAACCCACACGCCAGCGACGCCAACACGAAGATAACCAGGCCCGCTACATAGGTGTGCTTGACTCCCCAGAGGTCACCGAGCCTGCCAGTAATGAGCAACGGCACGGCATAGGCCAGCAGATAACCACTGGTCACCCACATGACCTGGTTGAGCTCACCGCCCAGTTCATGCTGGATGGTGTTGATACCAACGGTGACAATGGTGGCGTCGACCAGGATCATGAAGAAGCCGAGTAACACGGTCCATAGCGCTGGCCACGCCTTTTTGGGATCAAACTGAGTATTCAAATCTGTAGCCACTCGGAGTTATGTTAGTTGATGGCTCGGGTGTTAGTTGATGGCACAGTAAAATCCAGGCTATGGCTGTTCAGCATATGACCGATGAAACCATCGCCGAGTTCTTCGCCAATCACCTCTCGCGGGTAGATGATGACACGCAGCGCGCTGTCGCTCTCGAGGTGTTGGAATGGGTTCATGAAAAGTACCCGGAACTCGGCGTTCGCATTGCCTGGAATCAGCCGATGTTCACGCTCGATGGCACTTTTATCATCGGTTTTTCCTACGCCAAGAAACACATGTCCATCGCCCCAGAGCGCGACGGCATTGTGAAGTTCTCCGACGAGTTCGATGCCCGCGGCCTCTCCTACGGAAAAATGATGGTCCGCTTCCCCTGGCCAAAGGATGGCAAGGCCGAGTCCATGCCGCTGGACCTGCTGGCCAAAATGATTGAGTTCAACATCGAGGACAAGCGCGGGATGACCAAGTTTTGGCGGTAGGAAGGTCTCCGTCGAATTTAGTGGCTAGCCCGAAACCACGCTGTCCAGAATCATCGCAGCATCAACAAATCTCTCGGGATGGGGACCCGCGAAGTTCAGGCGTAAATACGGGCCGATTTCCTCGGAGGGAAACCAGTCCCGTCCTGGCGCAACTATCAGTCCCCGTCCTTCGCAACGTTCGGCAACCTCTTGGGGGTCTGTGCCATCGGGAAGCCTGCACCACAAGTTGAGTCCTCCTTGAGGCACGTGTGGAGTTTCCACCGACGGCGCATATCTGGATAAAGCTTCAAGCAAATCATTTCGTCGCTGTCGCAGTGCGACCTGCATATTTTTGAGGTGCGTCGCGTACGCACTTTGCTTGACGACGTCCAGCGCCACGGCCTGCAAAATTCCACTGGTGTACAACGCTTCGGCTGAAACTTCTGCGAGTATCCGCTGAAGAACCGGCCCCTTGGCAATTACTGCCCCTACCCGAACTGCAGGCGAAATCACCTTTGTCAGCGATCGCAGATAGATGACATGCCCTTCGGCATCATCCGCCGCTATCGGAACATCAGGTGCGTCGAATGCGAAATCATGTGCCCAATCGTCCTCAATGAGGAAAGCGTTGAACGCTCTTATGATTTCAATAATTGTTTTACGACGAGCTGTCGACCACCGTTTCCCATGAGGGTTACCGAACGTGGGTTGACCATAAAAAGCTCGTGCAGAACTCGTTCGTAGCAGCCTCTCCAAACTCTCGGGGATTGGCCCCTCATCATCACTTTCCACTGGTAGTAGAGAAATCCCAGCCTGCCGAGCAGCCAGGATTGCACCCCAATATGAAGGCGACTCAATGATGAGTTCCTTCGGTGAAATGGCACGAAAAATGGCACCGAGCCCGCTCTGTGTGCCCGGAACAATAACCACATCGCGCTCATTTGCCCGTACCAGTTGCGAAGCAAACCACTGCCGCAGTTCTGCCATCCCCCGCACCGGTGCTCGTCGATAGGCATCGTACGATTTACTGACTCTGGTAAGCGCTCTTCGTACCAAGTTCGTTGGCAGCAGAGATTCATCCGGATAACCGGAATGCAGACTGATTGCCTCATCAGTGGAAGCTCTCTGGGTGGCGGCCAGAACCCTTCCGGTATTGGGCTGAGGTCCCAGCGCTCCGACTTGCCAGCTAAAGTCCGCCCGTGGGAGTTGTTGGCGATGCCTGACGAATACCCCCACGCCGACTCGCACTTCTACCAGTCCGCGGGTAGCCAGTTCGTGGATAGCGTTTCGCACTGTCACCGGGCTAACCGAATACGACCGTGTGATTTCACGGCTGGATGGCAGCTTTTCTCCGGCTTTGTGTTGCGCAATCCACGTTTCCAGCTCGCCGACCAACATAGACGTGCTACTGTTAACCATGAATATACATAGTAGCGCTATCGTATCGAAGCGCGCAGTGCTATCCTGCCCAATCCATTTTTCGCATCACCTCGATAATGTTCTCTATGACCTGCGCGGACCAATTCAGGACAAGGCCGACGAGCTACAGCGCCAGGGCGTAAAGGTCATTCCCCTCAATGTCGGAAATCCTGCCCCATTCGGCTTCCGGCCATCTGCAGAGGTACTTTCCGCTATGCACCGTGGCCTCGAGGAAACTTCTGGATACTCAAATTCCCTCGGCCTGAGCGACACCCGTCAGACTGTCGTGGACTACTACTCGCAGAATGAGGACTTCCCCGACCTCGATAGCAATCACGTTCTTGTCGGAAATGGTGTCTCGGAGCTGGTAAACCTATGTCTACAAGCTCTCATCAACGACGGTGATGAGATCCTCATCCCCTCACCCGACTATCCACTCTGGACCGCATCCACCACCCTCGCCGGCGGAGTCCCCGTGCACTATTCCTGCCTAGAAGAAAATAATTGGCAGCCAGACGTCGATGCCATACGCGAGTCCATCACAGCCAAAACTCGGGCGATTGTCATCATCAATCCAAACAATCCCACAGGCGCCATCTACTCACCGGAGACTCTCTCCCAGATTGCCCAGCTCGCACGTGAGCACAATCTAGTGCTGCTTTCCGACGAAATCTACGACCGCATTGTGTACCCTGGAGCCTCGTTCACTCCAACAGCTTGCCTAGCGCAGGATGTCCCCTGCTTAACGTTCTCCGGCCTTTCCAAGACGCATCGCTTGGCCGGATTGAGAGCTGGATGGGTGACTGCAACTGGATTTCGCGAACAGGACACCCTGCTTAAAGGAATTCGACTACTGGCCTCAATGCGGATGTGCGCCTCAATTCCAGCCCAGCACGCGATTGCTGCCGTGCTGGGCAAAGAACACAGCATCGACAATTTAGTACGACCCGGTGGCCGCCTCTTCGAACAAAAAGTTGCTGCCACTACAGCACTCAGCAAGATTCCCGGAATCTCGTTCATCGAGCCGCAAGGGGCGCTGTACATTTTCATTCGACTAGACGGCAATATTTACGAAATTGATAAGGATGAGGACTTCGTTCTCTCGTTTCTGGAAGCAGAACACATTCACATCGTCCAAGGCAGCGCTTTCAATGTGAAAGGCGGGACATATGTCCGGATTACTTTTCTTCCTGAGGTCGAGACAATTGAACATTTCGCCGCTCGCTTCGCAGCTCACCTGGAGAAGTACGCTAAGCGCTAGCCCCTACCTACATCGCTAAATCCGCCAGGGCATCCTCATCAATAAAGGCCGTCCATCTTCGACCCGCGCAGGTATTGAAAAGTTCTCCGACGAGTTCGATGCCCGCGGCCTCTCCTACGGAAAAATGATGGTCCGCTTCCCCTGGCCAAAGGATGGCAAGGCCGAGTCCATGCCGCTCGACCTGCTGGCCAAAATGATTGAGTTCAACATCGAGGACAAGCGCGGGATGACCAAGTTCTGGCGGTAGGTCGGGGTTGATTACCAGCCCTGGAAGCTGCCAAGCACTTAATGAGCATTCCTTTCCTCAGCGAGATCACGCAGGAATGTGTCTTTGTCGTCGCAGTAAATCTCAATCGAGGAAACCATCATTGGTCCCTTGTAAAGATCTTCTGCCACGACCTGCGAATCGACTTCTAACTTGACGTTCACTTCACTCAAAACAGGCACCCTGAGATTGCCGTGCTCGTCAATTGCTACGTCCCCTCCTTCACCTGCCGTTACGGAGCTCGCATGACGTAAGTGTGACCACGGAATTTCGCAAATAAGCCTTCGCCCATTTCGCAGTACGAGTCCTTGCGGTGTCATTAGATGTGGATGATCCCGAACAGTTACGTAAAATCCAGATAAAAGAACTACGGCATAAACACTAATTACCAGAAATAAATATCGCCAAAACGCATTAGAAATAGCAAAATGCACTATGCTTATTTCTGCAACGCTCAGCGCCAGTATCATAAAAACAACAGTTCGAAGGTTTCTATATGCTGTGAAGGACCTGACTTCACTGTCGACATTTCTCTGAGGCTTAAAAAAGGTGAAAGCAGCTAGCAGCGAACCAACTTCCGAAACGAGTAACGCTAGTATTTTTCGAGGTACGCCAAATTTCTTTGACGTCTCGGACAGCGAAGAAGCCCATGACCTGCCATTTCTGAGATAGTCTTGCCACATACCTCCAAACAGTAAGAGAAAAGCCGCAACCACCACGGCAAGTGGTAACAGGAATACCCAACCCGGCAAACCAGATACCACATTCATAAGAAGGAAAAGAACTCCTTCAAAAATAATTGCGGCACCCAGCATTGCTCTAAATACAATTTTCATGTTTGCCTTCCGATTATGAATTGGCAGGTTTTCCTCGGAAGAAGATTCCTCACCATGCAAGCTCTCTCTTAATACTTCTTACACATTCTTGAGTTGCTTTTTCACGATATAAACAGGTACCAAATGATCGTCAAAATATGGCCGTGAGCCAAGCTCATGACTGAACACCGCTATATCAATGCCCCAGATGGGGGCCGACTGCCCTCATGCACATCTCAAAACTATTCAAGTTTTCTTCTACTTTCAATACAAAATGAGTTTTGAGATTTCTACATTTCTTCTCGCGAGCCAGTTGCAATGCCCGCTGGCCGACGCATCCGACGACTTATGGCCACGCTATTCACCTATCGATGCGCTACAGCGTATCCACAAGTGAATAGCGCATCGACAAGTGAGAGAGCCTGGCTCACAGCGTGCGCATAAGTGCCGAAAAACCATCGATAAGTCAGGGGAATACATCGACAAGTCCCCGAAACCTGGCCATAAGTGCCGGACAGGGTTAAAGGAGAGTTAAAGGACAAGCCAACAACGTCAGCTCAGCATCGGGTTAAGGGTCAAAAAGTGTGTCCGGAATCGCGGATTTTCACGGATTGACCTGTAGGTTTCCGGAAAGTATATGCTC